>CAYSNA010000074.1:0-10070 GCA_964432185.1 uncultured Cytophagia bacterium | reverse complement strand
AGTGAATGTCGGGGCGTGTTCGTTTGGCGGTGTCTCTCAGAAAACTGTGAACAGTGATGAAAACGGCTTTGCCGGCGTAACAGCGACAACCGGTGCGCAACAAGGCCAGGTCATCATTGAGGCCAGGACAACTTTTACGTCTGTTGTCTTTACATTGATGGTTACTGAAGGCCTGCCGGACCCGGATTTGAAACAGTCAACCCTTTCGGCCACCTCTCCGGTTCTTGCGGACGGCGTGTCCGGATCCGACATTGTCGTGTCCATTGTTGATGCGGGTGGGCAGCCCATCGAGGGCATCAAGCTAAAACTGACGGCCATTGGCAGCGGCGCCGTATTGATACAACCGGATTCATTGACCAACCGTGACGGCAAACTATTCGCCAAACTGACCTCAACCAAAACCGGTGAAAAATTTATTCTCGCCTCGGTTTTGCCGCAGAATCTGTATCTTGAGCAACGAGCGACCGTGGTTTTTGAACGCGGCAATCCTTCGCTCGAACTGGTCTCCGGTGATCGTCAAACCGGCGTTGTTGGGCAAAAATGCCCCGAACCGTTGGTGGTTCTGCTGAAAAATGGTGATAATCCTTATGTCGATCAGCTCGTTCGTTTTACCGTCACTTCCGGCGGCGGCCATTTTGAGGGCCAGGACACGCTGCTGGCCAAATCGGATCGGCAAGGTGTGGTGCGCGTGAATTATGTCCTGGGGACAACCGTGGGAGAAAATATTGTCTATGCGGCGGCGCCAATTGCACCGGACAAGGGCATCACTTTTAAAATATGGGCGAAGGCGGGCAATGCTGCCAAAATAGTCAAACAGGCGGGCGACGAGCAAATTGGTCGCGTCAATGCGCCGTTGCCGCAAAAACTGGGCGTTCAGGTTATGGATGCGTATGACAATCCGGTCTCCGGCGCCTCGGTATCTTTTTCCGCCATCGACGGCGGCTCTATCGTCACGCCGCAAACAACGCAAACTGATTCCACCGGTTTGGCGCAGGCCACGGCCATGTGCGGCGCCACAGTCGGCAACTATACGTTCAAGGCGGAATTGCCAGCCGGTCCTTTTGTCCTCTTTCGGGCCTCAGCTGACAGATCCAACAATGCGCCGCAGGTTGTTTCGTACCTGCCCGTTGAGACCGACATCGCCTTTTCTTATAATGAACGCATTCAGTTTGAAATAACTCAGGTGTTTGATGCCGATGACGATCCGCTCCAGTTCTATTGGCACATCAACGAACAGATGGTTGGCAACCAGGCGAAATTGTTGCTGTTTATGAGCCAATTGTTCGGCCCGAAAAACACCTTGCGATGCACCATAAGCGATGGGCAGGACAGCACATTTGTTGTCTGGACCCTTAATCTGGACACCAAGGTTGATATTTCATCTTTTAATGCCGTGTTTGTTAAAAAAATCGGTAATGTGCTCAAGTGGACGACGGCCTTTGAACGCGATCATCTTGGATTTCGTGTCCTGCGATCGCAATCCAAAGACAAAGATTTTCAGATCATCAGTGAACAGATCATCACACCGAAAAGTGATCGCACTTATGAATTTATTGATTCGGACGATCTGCAACCCGGCACTTATTATTATCAACTGGAAAGTATTGCCGGTTCCGGTCATGTGACGCAGCACCAACCCGTCGCCGTTACCGTGCAGGCGCCGGAACAGTATGCGCTGATGCAAAATTATCCGAATCCGTTTAATCCTGTAACGACAATCGCCTTTGAGTTGCCGACGAGCGTCACCGTCCGGCTGATGATTTATAATCAAAAGGGCCAGCTCGTGCGAAGCCTGCTCGACCGCGACATGCCGGCGGGGTACCATACGGTCGTATGGGATGCCAAAGATCAGTTCGGTATCCAGGCGCCAACCGGAATTTACCTCTATCGCCTGACTGCCGGTGATTTTGCCCAAACGAAAAAGTTGACATTGTTAAAGTAATATGTATGGTCAGGGCCGGTTATTTTTACCGGCCCTTGCCGTATGTTCGATGTGGATCAAACATTAAAAAGAACTTGTCTTTCTGCTATTTTGTTCTATCTTTTTACCTCAAATAGAACAGTACCTGATCAGTTTAATGCCGTCTTATACCTCCATTCTCTATATCATCTATTATCGGATTTTGACCTAAATGTCCGGGAATAAAGCATATCTCAATGTTCGTTGTATAAACCTGCGAAAAGATAAGCACATGCATTTATGTTATCTTTAAAGTATTCCGTGTTATGAGAAAATGACCTGGCTGTAATAACAAGCTACAATAACAAAAACTATAGAAAAGTGTGGATTAGGAGAGAGAATCGATGAAAAACAAGCTGCTGGTGACGTTCCTTTTCGTTGTAACTGCCGTTGCAACACTATCTGCGCAAACGTGGGATAGACGATTTGCGGTTGGTGGACAAGGAAATATTTTTAAATTGTGGGGTGGCGCGAATAACCGTTCGACGATAAGCAGCCAGATCGGACTTCATGCTTATTACGGTTTCCGACCAAACATGCAATTAGGATTAGATTTTAGTTACGGCAGCTTTCGACCATCAAGAACGGGATCAATAACTCCGGGCAGTGATGATTTGGATTTTCGCACGACCGTTATCCCTGTGAATGTTATGCTGCGCGCCACTCCTCTATCTAACGATATTGTCAAACCTTACGGCCTTGTAAGTGTAGGATTGCTGTTCTGGGACTTGAAAAATATTGACAAAAATAGTCCGAATAATGGGGAAAGTGTACACGGCCAGCAATCCAATATGACCCTGTCCATTGGAGCCGGTGTTGAATGGATGTTTGCGACCGCCTGGGCGCTTGACCTTCGTGCGCAAAACTCTTTCCTGCTGGATCAGAAACTGGATAATACCGGCTACGGCGATGATGCGAACAGTATGAAGCTCGAAGGTCGGATTGGTGTGTCATACTATTTGGGAACCTATGTTGATACGGACGGCGACGGTGTTCAGGACAGATTTGACCTTGAACCGACGATCCCGGAAGATATTGACAATTTCCAGGATTTTGACGGCGCGCCCGATCCGGATAACGACAATGATGGTGTTTTGGATGAACTGGATGGCGCACCAAATCGTCCCGAAGATTTGGATGGTTTCCAGGATGAAGACGGTATTCCCGATCCGGACAATGATAACGATGGTGTGCTTGACGGTGATGACGGCGCACCCCTTGAACCGGAGGATCAGGATGGATTTCAGGACCGCGATGGCATTCCCGATCCGGACAATGACGGCGATGGTGTGCTCGACATTAATGATGGCGCTCCTAATGAAGCCGAGGATATCGATGGATTTCAAGATTTTGACGGTGTGCCGGATTATGACAACGATGGCGACGGCATAAATGATGTCAACGATCAGTGCCCGGATCAAGCTGAAACCAAAAATGGTTATCAGGATGAAGACGGCTGCCCGGACAATTTTATCCCAGAGCAGGAAAGTGTTATTTTGCAGGGCGTGAACTTTCAGAGCGGAAGTTCGACCCTGACACCGGATGCCCGCAATGTGCTGCGCACCGTGGCTAATCAACTTATGGTGCGAGAAGATTTAAGGCTGAGAATTGTCGGCCATACCGATAATACTGGAAATGCCAGATTTAACCGTCGGTTATCACAGGAACGTGCCGATGCCGTAAAACAGTTTCTCGTTTTAAACGGCATCCAGGGCAACCGTTTGACCACTGAAGGGCGCGGCGCCGATCAACCCATCGCCGATAACTCGACCGAAGAAGGCCGATCCAGAAATCGGCGAATTGAATTTGAACCGATCCGATAAACAATAAAGCCCGGCAGCAATGCCGGGCTTTTTTTATAATACCGCATGTTGTTTGATTAACTGTTTCATCTCTGTTGCTGTGCTTGTTCTCGTTCAATAATAAGACGTATCGGCTCATTATCCGCATAAACGCGCCACTCGGCGATTTTGTCTCCTTCCACGATAGCAAACCACGCCGCCGGCACCTGCCAGCGGTTTTCCGGCTTGAGTGTACCATCGCTGGAATAAGTGCCACCGGCTGTACCAAAAATTCCAACGGCATTGCCATCGACAAAATACCTTTCCGCTTTTACCCAATAATCCGGCACCATGGCAAAATACCCGCCCCAGCCATCGCGCATGATCTCCCGTCCACTCACCGTCGTGCCCATGCCGTCTTTAAATGTGTGATTCTCGGTCATGAGATCGGCAAGACCGTTGATGTCCTGGGCGCTGATTTTTGACATAAAAGATTTGACAACTTGAAGAGCTGACATTCGATGCCCCACGTTTAACGATGTTCTTTTATCCTTTTGTTGATGAGAAAAAAAGTGATTTGTTCCGATTATATTTGTAATTTTTGTACCAAAAAATCAATACAAAAAATTAATCGGTTCGTTTGAATAAATTACTTGGATAGTTCGTGCACAACTACGACTGCATTATCATCGGCACTGGTCCGGCTGGACTGGGCGCTGCGTTTTCGTTAACAGCTAAGAATCCTGATTTATCCATTTTGATGATCGACAAATCCAAAACCAGCACCGGCAGTTTGCGCAACGATTGCAAAATGAATTTTACCTTTCCCGTCGGATTCCCGCTCGAAGTTTGGAATCGCGACCAGGCAAAGGAATACCTCGATCGCGTTGAAGATCATCTCTCGCCATCGATTATGAATAAGGAAAATTTGTCCATCTATAAAAAACGCGCGGCGCGTTTGGGCGTGGAGCTTCTGGAAATCAATCAATCGCATTTGGGCACGGATGGCGGCTTAAAGTTGATAAAACGGCTGGTTGGCGAATTGCAGGGGAGAGGCGTCGAATTTGCGCTTGGCGAAACTGTCGTACACGTTGATGCGCGCGAACGACGCATCCAGACGGATCAACGAGAATTGACGTATGACGATCTCATCATCGCGCCGGGACGTGGTGGTTTTCGTTTCCTGCAAAAGGTGATGAGCGACAACCATATTCCGTTTGTCGATAATGTTGTGGATGTCGGCATTCGCGTCGAAACGCGCATTGAGAATTATCCGATTGTCAAAGATTATTACGATCCGAAATTTCATTTCCCGCAAAAAGTCCGCACCTTTTGCACCAACAGCGGCGCAGCGCATGTGGTGCGCGAAAAATATAACGGTCTGCATGGCGAGTTGTATTACAGCGTCAATGGCCACGCATTTTCGACCGAACATAAACCGAACGGCCTGGTGAATTTTGCCATCCTCAAAACAGTGTCGTTGACAGAACCACTGGCCAGCGGACAGGAATATGCCGAGATGCTCGGCAAGTTGGCGATGCTCATGGGCGGCGGCAAACCGCTGATGCAGCGTGTGGGAGATTTCCGCCTCGGCAAACGCTCCAAGGCCGATTCCTTTAACGCCGATCTGTTTGATTTTGAGCCGACGCTTAAAACCTGCACGCCCGGCGATATCAGTCTGGCAATGCCGGCGCGAATTATGCGCTCCATTTGGAAATCGATGAAATATCTCGACACGATCATTCCCGGTGTGCTGCACCCGAGCACGATCATGTACTATCCGGAGATCAAACTGTACGCCAATCGTCCGCAGTTTATCGATGACCACTTTCAAGCGGCCGAACATCTTTATCTTGTTGGTGACGGCGCCGGCACGAGTCGCGGCATTACCGCCGCCTGGGCCAGCGGCATTCGCGCGGCCGAGGGGATTTGTGGTGTGTAGATCTGATATCCGAGTTCTTCACTCTGCAATCTGAAAGCAATTGATCTCCGATTGCAGGGTGAAAATTGACGATCTCAGATATCCCTGTCTTGCTTATTTACTCATTCCTTTTAGAACATTTCCCGCCAGATCAAAAGTCACATTCTGCGCCGCAATGCCTTTTTCCGGTTTTTCAAAAATCATCGCAAAACAGACGCCCCGGTGATAATTCGCGATCATGTCATACTGCGGCTGAACAATCATCTTGCCGGTTTTATCAATGATGCCGTAGCTGTTACCCACTTGCACGGAAGCGCGGCTGTCATAAAAGAAATCTGCGTTTTCAAATTGCGGCTGAATGACCATCTCGTTTGCCTTGTTGATGTAGCCCCATTTGCCGTTCACCATCACCGAAGCGAGTCCGCCCATAAATGGATTGACCTGCTGATAGGCGCACGGAATAACCAGCTCGTCGTTCGCATCGACAAAACCCCAGCGGCCGTTTTGCTGCACAGGAGCGAGACCTTCCATGTACCCTTGAATATTGTCGAAGCGAGGCTGAATGACCAAATCACCATCGGGATTGATGAATCCCCATTTGTTATTTGTTTGCACCGGCGCCAGGCCGTTGAAAAAGAAATGGGCGGCGTCGTATTGCGCGGGGATGACAGTTGTGCCGGTCGCATCAAGGAATCCATATTTACCGTTATCTTTGAAAGAGATACGCCCCCCTTCCAACTGTCCAAGCTCTTCATACTCAATCGGCACGACGATAGTGCCGAGCGTGTCGATCATGCCCCATTTGTCATTCAACTTGACGTTCGCCAAACCGCGTACAAATGTCGGATACGCGCCATCGTACGTTGGCGGAATAAGAACATTGCCGTCCTCATCCGCATAGCCCCATTTGCTGTTTTGTTCAAAATATTTATAATTATTTTGATGTGTCGGCGGTGTGAATGTGTTGGAGTCCAGCCGTGCGGCGAGAAATTCACCGGTTTCGCGCTTTTTAAAACTGACGTCTCTGATGCCTGTATCCAAAAGTTGTCCCGAAAATTGCACGACAGTCGCGCTGTTGGTTTCCGGTGTCGTTTCAACTAAAATCTCCAGTTCATCTGTTGTCGCCATCTTTTTCAATTGATCGGATAACTCGTCTATGTTGATGGATGTGCCGTTCAGCTTTATTGTCGGTCCGGCATCAAGTTTTATATTGACTGTTTCACCGGCCAGCGACATGTTAACAAAGACGACCACTCCAACAACCGCGAAAAGCAAAACAATATAACCATTCCGCCAGCCGGATTTCTGCGCAAAGTTGATGCTCATAAATAATCTCCTTTCGAACGTGCAAAGCCTTGACAATAGCTCGACAAACTATTTTGCTGGTTTGGATTTGAACAGGAATAGTAGTTCTACTTGCAAAAGGAGAAAAAGTTCATTTTTGGCAAAAAATCAGAAAATCCTGTCGAGGCTCGGAAAAATTCTATTAACTGGCATCTCGCATTCGCTGCCCTGACGGGTTTGTTTGCTCTAATCCAAAACCTCGGCCGCCGGAAACATGCCTCTTTGCCGGATGAGAATTCGTTTGCCGGTTCGGGATGCTTGCGCTGCCACTACACCATCCCGGTATACTTGAAGCGTAACAGATATGGGCACCATTGAGCCGCTGACGTACACAAGTCCCATAAAATTCCCATGCGTGATGTCCACCGTATATGGGTATTCATCGCCGCTCAAAATAAGTTCACAATTTTCAAAAGAACTGCCATAGAGCAAGGCTTGGAAGAAAAGGCTGTCCGGAGCATTATCACAGTCTATGGTCAAAACCGTTTTGTCAACCACAATATCCTGGGCTGCCTTTTCTGTGGTTAAACCGAATGTGGACACCATCAAAAGTAAAATTACATTCACAGCAAAAACGATTGATCGAGTGATTGTATGATGCGCTTTCATGGTTTTATCTCCTGTCTTTGATGTTTTTGTCAATATCTGAAACGTTACCCCTGCGCATTGCTCGCAGTGGTTTCGAACAGACTCTTAATTTTTACACTATTCAACTTGACAATGATCCACACGGCTGCCGCGATGAGTACTATGGAAAACAAAAAAGAGATGATCATCACCGTCATGATCAACGGTTTAAATTCCGCATCACTGGGCAGCGCAAACATGCCGTCTTTGCCGAAAGCGCTGACAGTGCTTGGCATCATAATAACACTGAAGAGCGCGCTTACCGCCAACAAAAAGGAAAAAAGTGTTTTCGCCCATTCTTTTAATTTTAACAAGCCAACGGATGAGACGAGAACGGCACTTAGAAAAACAAGCGAACCCAAAAGATAAAATCGAAGATGAGTCATGATCATTTTTGTCACGAGAGGGAGACCTTTAACATCTTTGGCCGTCATCGTTATGTCATCATAAACCGGTAACGTCCACATGACGATATTTTGCACGAATGTGCTTAACAGACCGATGCCGGACAAAATGATAAAAATCCATGCGACCACTTTGACAAATGTTTGCGCTTTGTGGTTGTGCTTGATAGTTTCAATCGCAGTCATAATATCCTCCAATCCTTTTTAATTGAACATATCGATGGATTTCCGGACCTGCTCAACGAGAGTCGAACCGCGCAAATCCTTGCCGATGAAAATTAACCTGCGACGCACTTTCAAGTGCGTCGCAGGTAATGACTCTATTCTGAATGATCTTTTTCCCATTGTTCAATCTCTTTTGCAACATCAATTACTTGACCACCGCCGCGGAAATTTTTACCGATCACGTTACCGCCCGGATCGATGAGAAAATTTGAAGGATAGGATTGTATATCCCATTCCGCCAGTAACTCTTTATCGGCGAGCGCATTAGCGTAATTGATGTTTTGCGCTTTGATGAATTGACGCAGCGCCTGTTCATCATCATTCGCGAGTCCGATGATTTCGAATTTGTCTTTCGGAAGGAATGTCACCATATCCATTAGGTGCGGAATTTCCTTTTTGCACGGCGCGCACCAGCTTCCCCAAAAGTCAAGAAACACAAACTTGCCGCGATAATCGGTGAGCGAAATGGATTCCCCGTCCAGCGTTGTAACCGAAAAGTTTGGTGCGGGATATGGCGATACTTTATCCCAATATGAGCGCGTTTTCTCTTCCTCAATATACTTTACGAATAGTCCGTCCGGAAATTCATCATAAAGCCGTTGCCGATATTTTTGCGCCAACGCTGTCGAGTCCATTTTGGCATAACGTGATTGCAGTTTGTAAAGAACAGATTCCCTGGTATATGGATTCTTGGCATTGTCGCTAAAGTCATCCAAAAGCGCAAGACAGTCGTCAACTGTTATATCATATTTTTTTTCCAGCACAGGCCATTTTTGTAGATAGGATGGAATTTGTACCAGGACATTATAGACAAAGAGACCGCCGTAAAAATAGCTGTCCGGATTAAGGTGTTTAACCAATGAAACAAGTTCGCCAAAATCTTGGTGAAATGTGTCACTGTTATAAAATTCAGCGCTATCTTCTTTTGTTGCTTTCAGATTATAGACCGGATTCTTTTTGCTTCGCATCGGGCTAAAAAGCTGGTACATGTATAATTTTTGCTCGACAAAAATGTCTCGAAAGAATGGATCGTATGCCGCTTCCAGGCTATCCCATTTGGCATAAATTTTTCTAAAATGCGGGGTTCGTTCAAAGTTCGCTTTACTGCCTGGTTGATTGAGCGGATCGACGCTCTCCAACACCAGCATGTATTCATCCTCAAACAGCCTGTTAAATTGATCTGCCAACTCCCAGCCGCTGGTGGTGATGTTTGCCTCTTTGATGGGTCGTTGAAATTTGCCCGTATCGAAAACAAATTGCTGTTCGCCATCATAAATGTGATCAAACGTGCCCCAGTCTTTCGAGACTTGCATTTTCGTGCCGGACGGCGAATAGCGGAACATCGGCTTGTTGGTCGGATCGAGCAAAAATTCTGAAAAACCAGTGATGCCTTTTTCCCAGACAAAATATTTGTACTTTTGTCCAGACGCCATGTTGAGCGGTGAATCGCAAAACCAAATATTGCCGTTCTGCGTAAGCTGCGTGGCTTTTGATTGATCCCAATCGCAATAATCACCAATGAGCGCAATATTGCTGATCTGTTCCGGCAATCCTTTTTTTGCCAGTTCAAAGTTGATGGTCAGATCGGTTTTGTCATTCGGGATGTACACTTTGAAATGCGCGTTTTCATACCCAAAACCCCAGGTCACAATTGTGTACAATCCTTTTTCAACATTAAACTTGTAATTATTTTGATTGGTTAATTTGTGCAGCGCTTGCGCCTCACCGCCGCTGCCAAAGAAATCATCGCGCCAATTATAATCGTAAAGCCCGACGTAAATTGTATCCGGTCGAGCGCCGTCTTGAAA
>CAYSNA010000073.1:0-16031 GCA_964432185.1 uncultured Cytophagia bacterium | reverse complement strand
TCCTTTTAATGTAAAACATTTAAATACTGGTGAAAAAATTTGGCCAATTCATTTGGTCACGTGTTATAGGGAAGCATTTTACGGTCAATATTTATCAGGACTACAACGTGCACACTGTGGTAAAAAATCGAATCTTGTCATTGCCGGTTGTATTGCTGTTTGTTTTGCTGATTAATTTTCTCCTGTTCCATATTGCTCCCGGCGATCCAACAAATGCCTATTTTGGCCCCAAGGTCAAAACGGAAACCTACGAGACGATGCGCCACAACATGGGTTTTGATGATCCCTGGTATTCGCAATTATCGAACTGGGTGAGCCACGTTTTGCGCGGCGATTTGGGGTATTCCTGGTCCAATCATCGTCCGGTTCGCGAGGTGCTGGGGGACGCCATCCCCGCTACCGTACTCCTTGCGAGCGTGGCGTTGCTGATTAATATGGGCCTGGGGTGTTTTCTCGGTCTTTATGCCGGCGTCCGTTATCATCGTCTCTCGGGAAAATCACTCAACACGCTGGCCTTGCTTTTTTATGCGCTGCCTCCGTTTTGGCTGGCTATTTTTCTCGTTTATCTTTTCAGCACAACATTGGGCTGGCTGCCGCCATCCGGGATGAGCTCGCCGGCTTTTGAATCCATGGGGTTGCTTGACACGTTTCTCGATCGAGGCCGCCACCTGATCCTGCCGGCGTTTACCCTCGGTATTGTCGGCGCCGCCGCCACTTTTCGATTTGTCCGAGCCAACGTCAGTTCTATTCTGCATGAAGATTATATTAAATGCGCCACGGCCAAGGGATTACCTCGGCAACGTGTGATTTTAAAACATATTTTTCGAAATGCGCTTTTGCCGGTCATCACTCTGCTTGGCCTCTACCTGCCCATGTTGTTGGGCGGCGCCTTTATTATTGAAGTCATTTTTGCCTGGCCCGGAATGGGGCGAATCACCTATGCCGCCGTTCAATCCAAAGATTTTCCGCTGCTGATGGCCATCAATATGGTTGTGGCCATCTTTGTCATTATCGGCAATTTTCTTGCTGATGTGCTTTATCACGTTGTCGATCCGCGGGTGCGACTTGAATAGCCTGCGTCTTTTCATATCGGATGGCCGAGCGGTCATCTGTGGCATCGGTATCTTTTTCGGTTTACTGATGATATGTCTGATCGGTCCGCTCCTGTCGCCGCACGACGCGAATGCCGTCTCATCGGAAAGATACAGCGCCCCCTCCGCACAGCACTGGTTCGGCACTGATAAATATGGACGCGATGTTTTTACGCGCGTGCTGATTGGCGGGCAACTGTCCCTGGGAATCGGCCTGAGCGTTGTTGTCTTGTCAATAGTCCTCGGTACTGTCTATGGCGCGATCGCCGGCTATATCGGCGGTTGGTTTGATTCCATGTTGATGCGCTTTGTAGATGTTTTACTCTCTTTTCCGCTTATTTTTCTCGCCGTCATTTGCATGGCATTGTTTGGCGGCGGCATTTTTTATCTGATTGTCATTCTTGCGCTCACGAGCTGGATGGATATCGCCCGACTCGTGCGCGCCGAAGTCCACTCGCTCAAAAACAGACCCATGACTCTACGGGCAAAAGCATCCGGGCTTGCTATGAAAAATATTATCCGCAAACATATTTTACCAAATACGTTCCCAACCTTGGGCGCGGCAGCCGTGGTTCGTTTGGCGGATATCATTCTTATCGAATCGTCTCTCAGCTTTATTGGGCTTGGCGTACCGGCGCCAATGGCAAGCTGGGGCGCCATGATAGGTGACGCCCGCATGAGTCTTGCGCCCGCCTGGTGGATTTCGCTTTTTCCCGGGCTGGCCATTCTTCTGGCAACGCTGTCTCTAAATGTGATCGGCGAATACTTTAATCTCAAGAAAATCCAATGATGAATTTGTTGACGATCGAAAATCTGCACGTTTATTTTCAAAACCAAAAACATGTCGTCAAGGCTGTTGATGGGCTCGATTTGGCGGTGAATGCCGGAGAAACGGTCGCCCTGGTGGGCGAGTCCGGCAGCGGCAAATCCATGACAGCTTATGCTGTTTTGCGACTGGTACCGGAACCCGGGAAAATTGTGCAGGGCCGAATTCAATTTGATGATCACAATCTACTCGATGTGCCGATAAAAGAAATGCAGCGCATTCGCGGACGAAAAGTCGGTTTGATCATGCAGGATCCGCTCAGCGCACTTAATCCGGTGATTCGTGTCGGTGAACAGGTGGCCGAAGTTGTGCGTCACCATTTTCAATACTCACGTCAAAAAGCCCGGCACGAGGCTTTGGAGATGCTGCACACGGTTCAACTCGCCAATATCGAAAAAACCTATGAAAAGTATCCGCACCAACTGAGCGGTGGTGAACGCCAGCGTGTTTTAATCGCCATCGCTCTGGCCTGCCGCCCGAAACTGCTGATCGCCGATGAACCGACGACAGCGCTTGATGTCACCATTCAAAGTCAAATTCTCAATCTGCTTAAATCATTAAAACAAAAGTTCAACCTGTCGCTGTTATTGATTACGCATGATCTGGGTATCGTCGCCGAGGCGGCGGATCGCGTCGCCGTCATGTATGCCGGCAAAATTGTTGAACAAGCGGCAACGGCGGATTTGTTCCAAGCGCCTCAACATCCGTACACACAGCTTTTGTTGAGTGCCATGCCAAAAGTTCCTTTTGAACCCACCATTAAATTTTTTAAATTTGAAATAAATTCAGGGGCAAAAAGATTACAGTCTGATGTCGGATGTAATTTTATCGCCCGCTGCCCTGTTGCGCAAGAGCAATGCAATAGAACCGTACCGCTGAAAATCAGGCACAACGGTCAACTGGTACGCTGCATCCACTAGGGAGAATTTATGAAATTATGGTTACGGCTTTCTGGACATTTTGTCCTTTTTATCGTCACTTTATTCTTGTGTTCCACCTGTTCTCCACCGTCAAAACCTGATGCCACCGTCGTCATCGGCATAGGCGCGGATTTCGATTCGCTCAATGAATTAAATGCGGCGGATTCGGATGCGCTGCAGGTTATTCAGGGTATGCTTTTTATGTCGCTGACCCGGCTGGATGAAAATTTGGCCTTTGTTCCCTATCTTGCCAAACGCTGGGAATTTTCCGAATCAAATACCATTCTCACCTATTATTTACGCGATGATATTTTTTGGGCGGATGGCCACAAGACCACAGCCGCCGATGTGCTTTTTACCTACAACGTCGCGACCAATCCGGATGTCGCCTACCCGGCGGCCAGTCGGTTTGATTTGATCGATCACCTGGAGAAACTAGATGATTATACCGTCCGCGTTTTTCTCAAAAAAGCCTATCCCGATATTTTGTATGATATGCAAATACCGATTTTGCCCAGACACATTCTCGAGCATTTATCGGCAGAGGATATAGTGACCTCCTCGTTCAATCGGCATCCCATCGGCAACGGTCCATTTCAGCTTGAGGAATGGAAAGCCAATCAGACCATTATCTTCAGGGCCAATACAGAATTTGCTCCGGGCGCGCCAAAGTTGGATCGTGTTGTTTTTACTATTTTGCCGAATGAAAATACATTGCTGACAAACCTCAAAAGCGGCAACATTGATCTGATACCGCGTTTGACGCCGGAAAACAGCGCCACGATAAAGTCGGATGAAATTATAGTAAAATCATACCCCGGAAAAGTCTTTACGTTTATTGGCTGGAACCTCAGACGTCCAGAGTTGACTCTTGCAGTTCGTTTGGCGCTTTCACATGCCGTTAACAAACATGAGATCATTGAAACGCTGTTGGCCGGTTACGGCAAGCCGGCTATTGGGCCGCTCACGCCGATGGCCTGGGCCTACGATGAGACGCTGCACGATATTGAGTTTGATCCAAAACAGGCTGCCCGGCTCCTCGCTCAGGAAGGCTGGCAGGATAAAAACAGTGATGGCATTCTGGAGAAAAACGGCACACCGTTTGAATTGACCCTGCGAGTTAATTCTGACAGCAGGCTGCGGCAGGATGTCGCTGTGCTCGTACAGGCGCAGTTGAAAAAAATCGGCGTCAAGGTGAATATCCAGCGGAGCGAATGGAATTTGTTTATCGAGCAGGTTTTCCAGAATGCCGATTTTGATGCGGTCATTCTGGCGTGGGATACAGACTTTACCGTCAATCCCACAGCCCTGTGGCATTCGGATGCCATTAAAAACGGTTATAATTTTGTCGCATATTTTAATCCTCGTGTCGATGAGCTGTTGACGCTGGGGCGAAATGCCGTGGATCGGCAAACGGCGCAACCACTGTGGAGCGAATTCCAGCAGATCATCATCAATGAATGTCCCTATACCTTTCTTTTCATACAGGACAATATTGTGGCCTACAACAAACGTGTGCATGGTTGTGAATTTGATCTACGCAGCTTTTACGCCAATATTCATGAGTGGTCAGTCGATTAAGCTTTCAGGCATGATAATTGAAATCCTATTTGAAGAATGGTTAAAGAGCGAATAAAAAATTCCGATTACAATATTTATCTCTACAGCGCCTCAAAAACGGAAAAAGTAAAATCCGTCTGCGGCATGAGCGGCATCCGCTATGATATGTCCGTGGGGGATGATTTTGCCAAAGCAAAAAAGGCTTTCCAGCAGCATGCTTTTCATCTTGTTGTTATAGACCTGGATGATCAGAAGAAAAAAGCTTTTGATTTTTTCGAATGGGTGCGCGATAGCAATTCGGACATTCCTGTTCTGGGAATCACCGAGACCAATCCATTGAATATTGTTGTCAATGCCACGAAAAAAGGCATTGACAGTATTTATAACACTAAAACCGATTCCTTTCAATTACAAAAAAGAATTTCAACGCTTTACGAATCATGGCAGCAGCGACAAAATCGTGATCAGTTTCTCAGACTGCAAAAAGAAAAATACGGTTTTAGCAACATCATCGGCAACAGCCCGCAGATGCTGCAAATTTTTGAACTAATCGAAAGAATCATCAAACGAAAATGGGCGACCGTACTTATTCGTGGCGAAACCGGCACGGGCAAGGAACTGATTGCGCGCTCCATTCATTACAGCACATGCACCGCGGAGCAACCCTTTGTTGAGATCAACTGCAGCGCCCTGCCCGAGAGCTTGTTGGAATCGGAGTTGTTCGGCTACGAAAAGGGTGCGTTTACTGACGCGAAAACCACCAAAGCCGGCCTGTTTGAATTGGCGCAAAACGGTACGTTGTTTCTCGATGAAATCGGCGAGATCACGCCCAAAGTTCAAATCAAATTGCTGAAAGCGCTGGAAGAGAAAACCATTCGACGACTTGGCGGCACGAAAGATATAAAAATCAATACGCGCATCATTACTGCGACCAATCGCAACCTTCAGGAAGCCATTAAAAGCGGCGAGTTCCGCAACGATTTGTTTTATCGGCTCAACGTTCTTTATGTCGATGTGCCGCCGTTGCGTGAGCGCGGACACGATATTTTGCTGCTGGCGCGTCACTTTTTGGCCCAGTTTGCTGAAGAATACGACAGTCCGCTACACGCCTTTGAACCGGAAGCCGAAGAACTCTTGCAACAGTATCAGTGGCCAGGCAATGTGCGCGAACTCCGTCACACCATCGAGCGCATTTCACTTCTCAGTGACGGCATACATGTGACTCGTCAAGATGTCGAAAATACCATTGATTCCGAAACACCGCTTATCCTCAGCGAAAAGAGAGAGAAAAACTTTTTACATATTGAAATTCCGTATGATGGCGTCAGTCTGGACGATGCGGAAAAAGTACTCATTCAACAAGCGTTGAAAAAAACTGGGTGGAACAAACGTCGTACCTGCCGAATTTTAAAAATTTCCCGTCCCCGCCTGGATCGAAAGATTCAAAAGTACGACCTGTCGCCGGTTGATTGATTTTGTCGATTGCAATGTGGTAACGAAATGTTACCTGTTTGTGATTTCGACTGATTATCACTTGTTTCTTTGGCATAGTACAAGTTTCTGTAAATATAGAGTATGTGGTGTGTTGTCAAGTGCTCGGGATTGTTTGGCACAGGCTTTGTAAGAAGCACTTCAAAAAATGCGTGATACGCGTGCACTATTGTATAACAATCTGAAAGGGACGCATCGTGAAAAGTAATAGCACAAAATATTCGACAGCACTGTTTCTTCTTGTCGCACTGGTATTTGTTTTTTTAGGATGCAGTACTGACTCATCCGTAACGCCTTCACAACAAAACGTTAATGGTTTGCGAGTTGAATCAAACACAGGCCCCGTTACAATCCTAAAACTGAAACCGGATGCTTTGGCCAAAGGCGAAAAAGCAGCTTTTTCAACTCAAATATACGTAACGGTTGCAGAAGGTGGACAACTCGTTGTCGGCAATCCAAGTCGTGGCTACAGCAAATTAATTTTTGAACCGAATGCGATATCGGAGGATATGACCATCTCTCTGACCTATTGGATTGACGATTTTTTTGAAGGCGTTTTTGAGCCGCACGGCATCCAGTTCAACGAACCGGTCCGCGTCGAGCTGTCTTACAAAAATGCGGACCTGACCGGCATTGATGAAAACGATCTCAAGATTTACTATTTTAACGAATCAACCAACTTGTGGGAATATGTTGGCGGTGACGTCGACGCAGCCAACAAACTGGTTGTGTGCTATCTCGAGCACTTTTCGCGCTACGCTATTGTAAAAACTTGATGTGAGAATAGAGGAGTAAAGAGCAATGGAAAAGAATGAAAGAGCCACTCAAAAGACGACAACAAAGCACGAAGAAACGACAAAAACGGCAAATAATGTTAAATGGCATTCTACCATGCTTGTCGAATTAAAAGGCTTTGCGGTTGATAATACGTTTGTAGATGGTCTATTTAATTAGGCCTGATTTCGAATCGTCCCTCTTCCAGTAGTCTGAGGGGGGGAGGTGATGTGTTGATAATTATAATTGTGGTGGTGAAGTGGTGGTCACATTAACCTGTGTTCCAAACATGGAATTTGAGGGACAATTCCGTGAAAGAAAAAGATAGAAACGTCGAGATGCTTGAAAAAAAGATCAAGGATTTCCTCGAAGGTTTGCAGCCGGAACAGGACAGTTATGAAGCATCCGTCCAAGCTCTGCAACATTTGTTGCCGCAGCTTATAGATGAAAGCGAACACGCTCAGCGAGTTCATATCCTTCGAGGTGCATTTGAGAACCTGTTGGAAAAATTTTCAGCCTACTTGAATCCGGCCCAAAAAGTCCAAGTCAAGTTATGGCTCGGCCATCAACTTGAACAAATGGGCGCGTGGGATGAAGCGGTGACAATTTTTACCGCCGTTGTTGAAGTGTGTAATGACGACGAAACATTGTCACATCAAAAGGCTGAAGCGCTTCGCTGGCTTGGTCACATTCAGGTCATGAAAAATAACTGGGATCAAGCCTCGACCTATTATCAAGAAAGTCTGTCGTGCTGCCTTGAACATAATGATCGTGAAGGCGAGGCGCATGCGCGCAATGCCCTTGGCTACTTTTTCTTTGAAAAGGGCAAGTTTCAGGATGCCTCAATGGAATGGCATAATGCTATCGAATTGGCGGAAAACCTCAAGACGACCAAACTTATGGCGTCGTTCTATACCAATCTCGGCACGCTGGCGGTTGTGCAAGGAGAGTGGGAAAAAGCACTCGCCTATTATGGTGAAAGTATTCCGCGATTTGAACAAGTCGGGCAGCAACGAAGCCTGGCGGAGACATACCATAATATGGCTATGACCTATGCTGATATCGAGCGATGGTCCGAAGCCGGAAATTATTATGAAAAGAGCAATGAATTGGCAAAGCAAATTGGCGATATCCGCCTGCAAGCCATGGTGAAATTGAATCGAGTACGGCTTTATTTGGCTATTAATGACCTGCTTTACGCCAGAGCATTTTGTCAACAGGCTATGCGAGTCTTTCAAAAGCTGGAAGATCACCTGGGCGAAGCCGATGCATATAAATACTTTGGCATCATCGATACACACAAAGGAAAATGGGAGTCGGCAGAGGACTACTTTGGCCAAAGTATTGAGATGAATAAAAATTATCAACATCCGCTTGGACAGGCTGAAGCGCATGTTGAATTCGGTAATATGCTAAAAGAAAAACCTGATGTTGAGCGCGCCAAAGAGCAGTATACACGTGCGATTGAGATATATCGTGATCTTGACCTCGGAAAAGAAGTTGAAAAAGTCGAAAGCCTGTTAGCGTCAATTTCGTAAAAGATTGCGTTGGCTATATGGTGTGCATTGTTTCGTTACACATTAGTGGTTTATGAGGGTCAGATGGTAACGAATCGTTGCTACATATACGTGACATATAATATTTTTATATAAGCTTAAGTTCAAAAAATACAAGACAAAATTCTGATGGCAAATGTTGGCACAGTGGTTGCTGTGGAGGGTGTAGAGCCGTTAAAAAGCTCAGCAATATAATCTGGTCGTGGACAGTGAGGTAGATGACAACAATGCGATTAAAGGTGATAGTACACGAAACTGAAAAAAGTGGGTTGTGGGCGGAAGTGCCGAGTTTGCCAGGTTGCGTGAGTCGAGGCAGTGATTATCAGGAGCTGATGACAAACTTGTACTCGGCTGTGGAGAAGACGTTATCGTTGGATAAGGAAAATCGCAAGTTATCCAAAAAATCAAAGATTATGGAAGTTATTCTATAAACTCCACACAGTTTTTTCGAAGATTGGGAGCTGCAGCGTTGCCTGGCATCTATAGTCGAACTGGAGGTGGTGGGTGGTTGGGATGAGTGGCAGTTGCTCTCTCGTTTTCACAAAGGGAATCGGATATTCCGATTCCCTTTTTTTATGCCCTGAGATGTTGAGCTGTTCCGGCGATTCAGCTTTCAAAAAATGGATCAGCCCAAGACCGATTATCCCTGAAATAGCCTGCCTATAACGAGAACCAATAATTAAATTTGATCAAAAAAATATTTGATGGCGACGCGTCAAAAAGGCTATTCACGCCGTCGTGAATGGACGAGTTGATAAAACTGTCATACATCGAACGGCCGTGCGTCCAGACAAAGTAAAAAGTGGAGCCGGGCTTGTACTCGTAGCGCAGGACGAGGTTAGAGCGAAATTCCCGAAAATTAAAATCAGGATTTTCGATGACATAATCGACCTGCCCGTCGCCGGTTTCATCAAAATTATACTGGTTGTTTTGCTCGTCAAAAGCCACTTCGTTATCGCGAAAGATATGATAGAGATTATCATAGTCATCCGCATGCGGATTAGTAATGTATTTGATGTTCTGATAGTGGCCGACCGACACATAAGGATTGCCATAATATTGAATCGTCAGTTCCGGCGTTATGGCGTAATCCAGGCGTAAAGTCATACCGAGCGTTTCGCGATCGAGTTCGCCCATGAGATATCGTTTTTCGGATTGGACATCGATGGCATCAATATACTGCAGCGCGGTTCTGGTTTTCATGTATTCGAGTTCTGTTTCCAATTGCACGCGGTTGGTCATTTTCCAGTTAAAGAACGGCGCGGTGCTGAAGGTTTTGGAGATGCCGTCATAATGAAAATGGCCATGCAGCATGGCCCCGCCGCTGAACTTTTTCGAATGGTCGGTTGACAACCGATACATATTGTGCAGCCAGCCTTTCACTTTGACCGCCGGGCCGCCGCGCAGCAGTCGCGTGTCGAGTTGATTGGATTCATGATAGGCGTTGGCAAAAAATTTCCATTTATTTTTGAACTCACCTTCTACCCCAAGCTGAACTCGAGAGCCGATATAATCCCGTCCGGTATTCCAGATGCCTTCCACTCCCGTTTCAACCGCATAAGATCGAAAAATGCCGTGCGGCACATTTTCAACCCAGGCGAGATCGGCGCTGGAGGAGATGATATCCGCCTCCCGCAGATAGCCGATGTCATTAAATTCCAGTCCGGGAGAGCGATAACTGCCATCGATTTCCCAGCGCCAGTTACCGTTGCCGCCTTTGCCGATTTCGACAACCGCGCCGACGCCGTTTAATTGTGTTGCATTCGAATCGACGGAGACATGTCCGGCATCCGGGCGCTGAAAGTAGCGGGCGGATGCCGTTTGCAAGTTGAGAATGGCCTGCTCATCACCGGTTATGGAGCTGAACGTACCGATGGCATCAATATAGTAGGTTTTATTGTTAAAATATTTGCGAAAATCGACGCCGCCGGTGTAGGCGGATCGATTGAGAAAATTCAGATGCTCGTCCTCAATTTTACGATTTGTCGCTGTGAGTACGCCGCCCAAAATGGTGTTGCCACCGTCATAATCTTTTTGCACGCGCGAGACAATATAATTTGTCAACGGTTCTGCCGTTTTGTGATAGCGATGTCCGGGCGCGTCGATTTCCGCATGCTCTTTGGCGGTGATGCTTTCCAGAACTCCGACTGATAATCCGTTTTTTGATTTTCCCGATACTTTGACCGCACCAAGGATCGCTGTGTTGTCTGGCACTCTGGCATACTCGTTTTCACCCAGGTCGGGATAATAACTTGGTCGTTGACCGATCCGCCGAGAATAAAACAGCAGGTCCTGTTCAAAATTAAAATCATAAATATTTTTCCCTTCGAGAAAAAACGGGCGTTTTTCTTCGTAAAAGGTTTCAAATACGGTCAAATTCAAAACCGACGGATCCGCTTCTACCTGGCCAAAATCTGGATTCACGGTAAAGTCCATGGTAAAATCGCTGCTAATACCGAGCTTGCCGTCCACGCCGGCGGTAAAGTCAGTCTCCCGTCCGGTGGCAAACGGATTGCCGGCTTCTTTTTCAAAAGTGTGCACCTGGCCGCGCAGATAGGGGAGAAGTTCCAAACGACGATTTTTCGGCAAATTTCGGATGCCGTGTAATTCACCAATATTGGCCATGCGCGCCGGTGTATCGCGCGGAATGAGCGCCCATTGATCTTCTTCGAGATTGCGATTGATCCATCGCCAGGAGTGCAAGCCCCACACCTGCTCGGGTTCGTCGCTGTATCGTAACTGACTGAGCGGGATGCGAAATTCTGACGTCCAGGCCGAGTCTTCGTATGCCACTTTACCATCCCAAACGGCATCCCAATTTGTGTCCCAGCCCTCGTTGCCGAGCACAAGATCAATTTTGCTGCCGGCGGCGGTCAGGTCAAATTCAAAACCAAAGCGCAGGTCATGGTAACTGTCAAAACACACACCGACGATATCGCCGTCGAATGAATCGCGCCGCCCGGCTGTGCGATCAATTTGGCCCGGATCATCATGCGCCCGAATGGCAACGTAAATATTCTTGTCATCGTACAGAATTTTCAGGTCGGTCTCGGCCGAAGGCTGCGCACCTTCCGTGGGAATTTGCTGCGTATAGTTGCCGGACCAGACGCCCTCGGTCCAGCACTGGTCGTCCAAAATGCCGTCTATCGTCGGCGGTTCGGATTGAATTCGATGCGACTGATAAATGCGCTTACCCGTTTCAGTTTTGTCAATGGTCGTATCAACTATGGCCGATGTCATGGCGTGATTGTTGACAACGAGAAAGAAAACACCGTAGAGAATCCCCCGTAGCTTTTTCGTGTGCATTAGTTTTCCCTCAGAATGATCGTTTTTTGGATGGGATAAGATACGAAAGATCATTTTAATGATGCAGTAAACAATTGTAATTGAGGCATCTACAAATTTTAAAAGTGGCTTGCTTGTCCAGGATAATTTTCTTACTTTTTTCGCCAATGCATGAAACTGTCTCAAACGAAAGAGGCCGCACCGTGTCAGAATTCAAACCGTATGTTTCGACTGAAACGAATTATCGTGATTTCACCTTCAAAGCCGTTTTTGCCGGTGTGCTTTTCGGCATCATTTTCGGCTCGGCGAATGCGTATCTTGGTTTGCGAGTCGGATTAACAATTTCGACGGCCATTCCGTTGGCCATCGTTGCCGTGGCTGTTTTCAAATTACTCGGACCGCTCACCGGAGGTTCGAACGTTCTGGAACAAAACATCGCCGCGACCACCGGATCGGCGAGTTCGTCGCTGGCGTCCGGTATTATCTTTACTATTCCAGCGCTTTTTATGTGGGGATTTAATCCGTCGCTCTGGCAGATCGGCACTTTGGCGCTGCTTGGCGGCGTGCTCGGCGTGTTGTTCATGATTCCGTTGCGCCGATTTTTAATCGTCAAGGAACACGACAATTTGCCGTATCCCGAGGGCACGGCGGCGGCGCAGGTGCTGATCGCTTCGGATACCGGCGGTTCACGCGCTGTCAATGTTTTTATCGGGCTTGGCGTTGGCGCGATTTATAAATTTTTTACCGCTTTTTTAAAACTGTGGCCCGAAGCCCTGCATATCCGTTTGCCCGTCTTAAAAAAGGCTGAACTGGGGGGCGAGGCCGGTCCCGCGCTGCTTGGCGTCGGTTACATTCTTGGTTATCGAATTTCGGCCATCATGGTGGCCGGCGGATTGCTCTCGTGGATCGGCATCATTCCCATCCTCGCGTATTTTGGCGAAAGTCTCGGCGCGCCGCTCCTGCCCGCTACGGACAAGCTGATCATCGACATGACGCCGCATGAACTGTGGACAAATTATATCAAATTTATTGGCGCCGGTGCAGTGGCGTTCGCCGGCATTATCACCGTGATCAAATCGATTCCGACCATGTATCAATCCCTGAAAATCGGCATGCAGGAATTGCGACGAAAAACCGGCGCCGATGTGGCGAAACCCATTCGCACCGACCACGACCTGCCCATGGGCACGGTGTTTATCGGCGTGGTACTGGTGATGATCGGCGTAATCATCACGCCTTTTGTTTTGGGGATCGGCTCGACTCTGATTGTGCGAATCGTCGGCGCGCTCTGTATCGCGGTGTTTGCGTTTATGTTCGTCACGGTGTCCTCGCGGATTGTGGGTCTGGTTGGTGTGTCGTCCAATCCGACCTCGGGCATGACCATTGTGACGCTGCTCGGTACCAGTTTGGTTTTCGTCGCGCTTGGCTGGACGGATGCATTTGGCAAGGCGGCCGCCCTGACCGTCGGAACGGTGGTCTGCATTGCCTCATCGATCGCCGGTGATATTTCGCAGGATCTCAAAGCCGGCTATCTGCTCGGCGCCACGCCGCGAAAACAACAAACCGCCGAGCTCATCGGCGCGGCCACATCCGCTTTTGGCATTGCCGCCTCGGTGTGGCTGCTTGGGCGCGTTTATGAATTCGGCACGCCGGAACTGGCCGCTCCGCAAGCGGCGTTGATGAAAACCGTGATCGAGGGCGTGCTGCAAGGCGATTTGCAATGGGGACTCGTGCTCGCCGGCGCCGCGCTGGCGTTGACCGCCGAACTCCTCGGCGTGCCGTCCCTGCCGTTCGCCGTTGGCATTTATCTGCCGCTGGCCACCATGACTCCGGTTTTTGTTGGCGGCGTCATTCGTTATTTTGTTGAAAAATCCGCCCGGACCGAAGAGGACAAAGCCGATCGCAAAGAACGCGGCATTTTATTCGGCTCCGGCCTGATTGCCGGCGAGGGCATTATTGGTGTGCTCGTGGCGGGGTATGCATTTGTGCTGGGCAAACCCGGTGGTTTGAATCTCGGTGTGCCGGATTGGCTGGGCCAAACCATCTCTCTTTGCGTGTTTGTTCTGCTCGCCGCTTTTCTTGTCTATCGGGCTGTTTACAAGAAAAAAGTTGGATAACTGAAAACTGCCGGTCATAATTTATTGAGGGTCAGAAGCACATCCTTCTGACTCTCAAGTTTTTTATCAATGTGAAAAAACAGGACACCCCGGAGAGCATCAGGATAATTTTCCAAAACCGCAGCTCGTTTTGTCTCCAGGACAAATCCTTTTTGATCGGCCAGACGCATTTCCCAGTCCCCTGATGTTATGCCGAAAAAAATAATCCATCCCTGCGACAGCGGCTGCAACTGCAGTTCAAAAGTGTCTCGCGACTTGAGGTGTGATCGAGCCATGTACAGGTATAACGCTTCCTGCCCTTCCTTCACTGGATGAATCTTTATCGCTTGAAAATACGGGTCGCCACCGCTGATTTCTCCGATCCCTTGTGACAGCTCGGCGACACCTTCGGGCATGTTTTTGTCGATGCTTGGCAGCAGCGCCATAACAAGTTGATGCTGTGTGTTCGGCGCTGAGCGAAAACGCACCATGTGCGTGCTCTCTTCCCAGATGCGGCCGTTCCAGCAGTTGCGGCATAACGTGTCAGGTGAGGGCACGGGAGCTATTGATGCCGTCAGTCCGGGCGTTAGAGCTTTGACCAGGAGTTCTCCCCGGTACCGCGAGCCGAACTCCGCTGCGACCAGGTGAGGCGGAATGGCTTCGTCGCGTTGCACGACATACACGGAATCGCCGTAGAAAACATTTTTGCCGTTATCGCGGACGTGCATTTGCCAATGCGCGGCAGTCGCCGCACCCAGTTCAATGTCATCAACAGTGAGGATGAGATCGTTGAGGTCATCCGTATCCTGACGGAAAAGATGCAGCAACGTGCGGGAATAGTGTTGCGCGCCGACAAAATCGTACAACGACGTCAGATTCAAGTTCATGCCGCTGATCTGCCACGGGCACGTCCACTCCGGGTGCTGTTCCGATAAAAAGATGGAGACGTTCTCCGGTTTGGTCGCATACGCTTGATAAGGTTCGAGCTGATCAAAAGTGTACGGCGCATGATTTGATTCTTTGCGAAAAGTTTTTTGCCCGCTCAAATCATCGCCAATTAACAGCACGTTGTGGCTGATCGGACCGCGATAAAAAGTTTCGGCATAATGCTCCGCGAGTTTTGTTTGTGGGCTGATATACCGTCCACCGTCGATGACCAAATTGGCGCCTTTGAAGATGGTAAAATTGCCCGCGGCAAAATGTTGATGATTGCCGAAATAGTACGGCTGCGCATCGAATCGCACAACTGTACTGCTTTTCGAGCTGTCAGAATTTTTGCTGATGAGAACGCCGCTATTCTCAAAATAGATCGAGTTTGAATTTAATGTATTTGTTTCGAGCTGATTTTTTAATGTGGTCGTCGAATCCGCATAATCCTTCCACAACAGCGAGTATAAAAGATTGATGCTGCTCTCGTTTTGATTTGCCGGCGTTTCAAAAGCAAAGCAAAAGTTGTCAATATAATACTGAAGGAATTGTGCATCCTCATCAGCACCGAATGATGTAAGCCGGTGTTCCAGTCGCTGTAAAAAATAACCGGCCAGGTAGCCCGCGCCAATGTTGTTGATATCGCCATAGGTAAATCCGCCGTTCTGATAAAACTCGGAGGGCAGCGCCGTTTTGGAACCGGTATCACCAATCTTTTGCAGCATACCGTCCGGTGTCGTCATGTGAAACAGAAACAATCCGCTGTTTTTGAACAGGGGGGAGGTATATACTGATTCAGTATAGATTTGATCGTTGTGATAGGTACAAATGACTTCTGCGTATTCGAGCAGTTCGGGAATCTCCTTGGTCAGAAAATAGCTGACGCTTTCATGCCAACCGCCATTGGGATTCGCCACAAAATTGGCAGCACGCAACACCTGATCAAAAAAGCCCTTGGCGCTGATATTAACGTGCCCCTGAATCGACACCGTGCCGTCCGCCGGCAGAAAGCTGGCCTGAATTTTCGTATCCGTATCGTAAAACAGATTATTGTCGCCCAGAGCCGCCGCCATGTAGGCGAGTGATTTGGCGCCCCAGGGCGCGTGATTTTCGAACACGCTGCCGTAATAACGGTCGGGTGCCGTGTACCAGACGGCCCATACCCGTAGTGCAGCTTCGATCTCGTTCACTGAGTTTGGAGTGTTTTGGAAATAGTCGTGCGCCCAATCGTAGGCGATGGCCAGCGTTTTTACCGCATAACCGGGCGCTTCCAGACCGCCGATGGCCTGAATCTTTTTGATCGTATCCGGATGGCACAAGAGCCGAACATGTTCTTCTACACGCTGCATGTAATAGTCAGGACTGATCGCGTACCCGGGCTCAAACGTGAGGCGCGGAGCCTGCTTTCCCATCAGATACAAAAAGGAATTTTTCATCACGACATTCAACATGTGGTGAAGCGTCGGGGTGTCGCTTTGAAACGGGACAGATGGGGTGATGCCGGA
>CAYSNA010000072.1:0-16618 GCA_964432185.1 uncultured Cytophagia bacterium | reverse complement strand
AAATCGCGGATAGACAACCGCTCGCGCACGTTGTCTTCGGTCATCACATCACCGCGCGGCGACAAGACGATCGCTTCTTTTTCAACCACGGCGGCTGCCAGCGGAATGTCGGCTGTGATCACCAGATCGTTCTTGTGCACCCGTTCAATGATATGGTTGTCCGCGACATCCAGTCCCGGACGCACAAGAGTGAAAAAAATGTACGCTGATTTTTTCAATCGTATCGGTTGATTGGCGACAAAGGTGGTATTCATTTTTAAACGTTCCGCGGCCCGAAAAATGATATCCTTTACGGCATTCGGTAGAGCGTCCGCGTCCACCCAAATATGTGTTTTGCTTTTTGTCAAAACGTGGTTGATCCGTTTGGCACAATTAATCCTTATTTATTTTTTCTTGTAAATCTTTGCCAATCCTCCGCCGGAGGTCTCGCGGTACAAATTCGGCAGCGCAATGCCGGTCTCCAGCATCACGGCGACGACATCGTCGTATGAGATTTTATGCACGCCATCGGAGAGCAACGCCAAATGGCAGCACCCCATGGCGCGAACGGCAGCGTGCGCATTACGTTCGATGCAGGGTATTTGTACAAGTCCGGCCACAGGATCGCAGGACAAGCCGAGGTGATGTTCCAGTCCCATTTCGGCGGCATATTCAATTTGCCGCACCGTACCGCCGAGCAGATGGGTTGCGGCCGCGGCGGCCATGGCGCAGGCCACACCAACTTCGCCCTGGCATCCAACCTTGGCGCCGGAAATGGAGCCGTTTTCTTTGGCAATATTGCCGATGAGCCCGGCGGTTGCCAGCGCGTGCAGGTATTCGGTGCGTTCAAAATCGGTGATTTCCCGCAAGTAGTGCAGGACGGCCGGCAGCACGCCACTGGCTCCGCAGGTTGGCGCCGTCACCACTGTACCGCCGCCGGCATTTTCTTCGGACACGGCGTGCGCGTAGGCAGCGAGCTTGCCATCCTCCTGAAAATGCTGACCGAGCATTTGCGTTTTTCGATAAAACGATCGCGCCTTGCGTGGAATGCCCAAACCGCCGGGCAGCACGCCGTCGCGTTTGAGGCCGCGCTCCACCGCCTCGCGCATGGTCAGCAGAATGTCCGAGAGATACGGCCAAATGTCCGGCCCTTCACAGCGTTCCACATACTCCCACATCGACTCGCCGGTCTCCTCGCAGTAATTGAGGATATCGTTCATGGTGGTCAATGGGTAGATGTCGGGATTTGACGCGTCATCGCTGAGCGCACCGCCACCCGTGCTATAAACGTCCCATTCATCGATGAGTTTGTTGTGCTTGTCAAACACCTCGAACCGCATGCCGTTCGGGTGCTGCGGCAGCACCTCCGCCGGTTTCCAAACGATTTCGATGAGCCGGTCTCCGAGTTCATCCTGAATGGCCACATCGGTCAAGTGTCCCTTGCCGGTCGAGGCGAGGCTGCCGTACAAGATCACCCGAAATTTGGCTTCCGGAAAGTTGTGCCGAGCTTTTTGGCAGGCGCGCTGCGGCCCAATGGTGTGGCTGCTCGACGGTCCTCGACCGATGCGAAAAAGTTCTTTGAGCGATTTCATCGTAAACCAAAAATTTGACCATTATACTGCAGTGAATCTACAGCATAATCGTTGAGATTAATCCCATCAATTTGAGATTATTGACGAGAAACAGTAGCGAATTATCACAAAACGGCTGTGGAAATCTGGCGACGAATTCAGCGTCTCGCAAGACGTGCGATAAAAATGTGCTGATTATCGATACCCAAAAAATCCACGGCGCCGTCCATACGCCGGTGGCGAAAAGCATTAAGATAAAACCGAAAAACAGATCGTCCGCCAGAAATGCAAAATTCTTTTGGCTGAGCCATGTCGGGCGCGGTTTTATAATCAAGCCGGTGCTGATCAGCAGCACAGCGGCCTCACCGAAAATCAGCAGACCGGTGAGTAATAAAATAATTTCTCGAGTTGTCATGAGGATGTTATTCGTTTCGCCACAATCTTTTTAGTGGAGGAGATTTTTTCTCATTCTGGCAAAACATACGCTTCCGCGCGGAGGAATTCAAGGGAAAACTCGATAAAAATAAAGTTCGATGCACATCATTGAACTAAAATCGTAATCGCCAATCCGCACACAAAGAGGATCGAAAACAGCATGTGAATCTGCACGTTCATGCCTGCCGCTTTTTTGAGCGACTCGGGGTCGTCATAGTTTCTGGCAAGAATGGCCGCAAGTTTTGGAAAGACGACGAGATACGGCAGCACTGCCAGCGCAATAAACCAGGCGCGCGGGATAACAACAAAGGCAAGCGAGACGATATTGAGAATGAGTGCGAGCTGAATGAAAAAATAGACATTACGCGCGACCTTGTTGCCAAAGCGTGGCGCCAATCCCAATTTTCCGCCCTGCCGATCCGCATCGGCATCAATCATTTGTCCGATCATCAGAATGGAAGCGGTGCTCAGACCCGTCGTCGGCATGGCCGCGAGAATATATGGATGAAACGATACATTTTGACTGACCGCCGCTACCAGAATGGCCATCGGCCCAAAAGCGAACCACACGGCGACTTCACCCAGGCCACGATAGGCCAACTTGACCGGCGCTGCCGTGTAATATTTTGAGAAAAAGGCCGATAAAAAATAGAGCGCCCATAACAGCGGCCATAACGCGCGATCGATGACAAGCATCAAGGCAAAAGTCGCAAGGAGCGCAATGAACAAACTGGCGCGCGCCAGCCGCACCATTTTGGGCAGCATTGCCGGATTGTCAACGAGAATGCCCGATCCGCCGCTAAAGTCGTTTCGGTGCACATTCACCTTGTCCGTGCCCTGCAAGGTGTCGTAAATATCATTGTATACATTTGTCGCGCCGTGCAAACCCAATCCCATAACCAGCACAAAAAGTGCTCCAAGTAGATTGAACTCGCCCGTAATGATGAACGGGATCAAAATACCAACAAACAGCGGCGCCAGAATCGATGAAAAAAATGGCGCACGCAACATTCGGATAATCTCGGCCGGCTTGCTCATTCGGTTCTCCCGGTTTGGTGATCAGATATGGTTAGCAGCTTAAACGATCAAAGGCGCTGCGCTATTTCCGATTTCAGGGCCTCGTACGGGTAAGCGCCGGTCAAGCGCATCACCGGTTGGCCGTTTTTGAACATCATGATCGTCGGGATGCTCTGAATTTGATATTGTCCGGCTACGTGCGGTTTGTCATCCACATTGACCTTGACGGTGAGCATTCGGCCTTTGAATTCTTTGGCCAATTTTTCGATGGCCGGCGACACCATCCGGCACGGCCCGCACCACTCGGCCCAGAAATCGACGAGCACCGGTTTGTCGGTTGTGGTGATCAGTTGATTAAATGATTTTGGCAACGCTGACATATCATCCTCATTTTTTATTGTTGGATGAACGAATCGATTTGAAGATTCACAAGCGATGTGGAAGCGAAGCGCCTTAGAACGGGTGAATGATCTCGGCATCACTAAAAGTGTGAAGCACAGTGGATTGATGCATGGCCTGGAAGAGAATTTTTACATTGGGTCCGGCGTCGATGGTAAAGTAGAGCGGCAGACCGTCAGACCGCAATTGCCAGATTTTATGAAAAGTGGCGACGGTCTCCGGCAGCCAGTAGAGCACCGACGGCTGCGTGTCGATCATGGTGGCGTGCATGGCGAGGGCGTTCGATTCGGCGGTTGCGCCGAGCTGTTCAAAATCTTTCCTGTAAATAGCGTCGCGGATTCGTTCGATGTCACGAGCGGCTTTTTCCGGCCAGGATTTGTACAGGGTGGAGGTTTCGACGGTTTTTTTCATCCCCTCCGTTGAACCAATTGGTTTTGATGCGCTGGACACCGTCACCACCGCGAGGCGCAATTCCGGCCATTCAAGCGGCATGCGTTCGGCAAAACTATCCAGACCGTTTTCCAGATCGCCTCGAAACCATTGAACAAAACCGTTATAAACGGAACGCGATGCGCTGCCGCTGCCGAGGCGCGCCAAAATGGACAGCGCTTTGCCGTCCAATCCCCAGCCGAAAAAATCATTCAGCGCCAGTGCCATAGCCGCGTAACCCGACGCCGAACTGGCCAGACCCGCGGCGGTCGGGAAATTGTTGTGCGTATCAATTTTGAAAAAAAAGGTGATGTCCGGACGAAAGAGATCGAGATAGGTTTTCAGGCGCGAGGTGAATTTGGCGCCTGGATCGAGTTCTTTTCCGTTCAACATAATCACATCACTTTTTTCATGTTGGCGGATGCTCGTCTGCGTGCCGAGATATCCGAGCGACACCGACAAGCTGGAATTGATCGGCAAATTCAACTCTGCATTACGTTTGCCCCAGTATTTGCACAGCGCAATGTTGGATAGAGCAAACGCCTCTCCGCTTGATTTGCGCGGGGCGGCGATGTACCCGATGAGCGATTTTATCACATCCTGCCTAGTCAATTTTAACGCCCTGATCGCTGATGGATAACGGCAGCACTTTATATTCAATACCGCACTCCAATTGCCCCAACCCGACGACACAATCGCCCAGGCCCGAGCCGGAAATTTTGGCGCCGAGAATGCCGGGATTATAACGCATCTTGTAGGCAATATCGGACAGCTTTTTGTTGCTCACGCCAATGGCCTCCATGAGTCCCTGATTCAAACTGAGCAGCTCACCAAAAGTTGACCAGTCCGCATCGTTGATGGCTTTGGCAGCCTGTTCGGCGCTGGCATCCATGGCGCGAAAGATAAAATCAAATTGCTGCGGGAATAGCAAGCGTCGTTTTTCAACGCGCTGGATCACCTCGGTCGTCGGCGTTTTGCTGCCGGAATAAACAACGGAAATCGGATGGATATTTTTCAGCGGAACGATTTCATTCGGATGGAATCGATAGAGCAAAATGCCGCCAAAAACGCTCGCGGCCAGATCAGCGCCGGAGCCTGTGCCCTGGACCGTGCGAACCGTCACCAGACTGTGATCAAATATGTGTATCGGATCCAGCTCAAGTTCGGCCAGATGAAAAATCGCCGCAGTCATGGCGGCGGTTACCGCAGCGGATGAGCCGAGACCAACCGTGGCATCAAAATCGGATTCGATGCTGAGATCAAAGCCGTTTGTCAACAATTCTTTATGCTGATCAATGGCGGAAAGTACAAAGCGAAATGTCGGATCAACAAAAGGATTTTTCAGATCGGTTTGAAACTGGCCGAGGTCGGAATCGATATTGATTTTTGTATCATGTCGCGGATGAACGGTGATGCTCATGCGCTGGTTGACGGCGCAGACAATACATCGATGTCCGTGCAAAACGGCGTGTTCGCCAAGCAGCATCAATTTTCCCGGGGCGGATGCCCTAAATGACTCGCGCGCCATGCGCTTCCCCTTGAATGGTCAATAACTCGTAGCCGTATTGCGATGCAATGTCAACCGGAGGTCGATCGGAAAAGACGGTCACCATCCCGGCATTGTTGCCGCGCACCGAGCCGGCACCGGCAATTTTCGCGGCGCCGCCGGATTTTTCAATCTTGCTGATAAAATCTTGAACGCGAGTGGGGACAACTCCGATGGTGGCCAAAAGCGCGTTATTTTCGCGCACCCAGCGTTGCACTTGTGTCAAATCACTTTTCAGCAACGCTTTTTGCATTTCTGTGGTGACCTGCTCAAAATCATCCCAAATGGAAGATTCGCCAAAATGATGCGACACATGCGACACGCACTCTCCGGTTGTTGACGCCGGCGCGCCAGTGTTGATGAGATAAAAGGGCACACTGGGCATGGCCAGCTTTTCAGCCTGTTTATTTTGAAAACGAATAAAGCCGCCATGCAGTGACACGTACGGATCGACGCCGCTCGGTTTGCCATGCTGCAGTTTTTCCGCTTCTAAGCCGTAATTAAAAAGGTCATCCGATTTCAGATTAATCTTGTAATATTCGGCCAGTCCTTTCAAAATGCTGAGCAAGGTGGCGGCGGACGATCCCATGCCGCTGCCAACCGGAATGTTGGATTTGAGTTGAATATTGAGACCGCGATCCAGTTTGAGCTGAACGCCATCGATAAAGGTGATAAAAAGAAATTCAAACAGGTGGAAGGGTTTTTTTAAAACATCCGTGATGCTCAATTCGCCGTTGAGGAACATTTGATAATTACGCATCAGGCGGCCCTTGAGCTCGCGCATGGCCTGAAGGGTGAGCGAACTGTTTGCGTCAAAATCAACGAGCTCGAAATGCACGCGGGAATCGCCGTTGCTGGAGATCGTGGCTTCGGCAAATCGGTTGACGGCCATCACCAGAGCCGGTTTGCCATAAACAACGGCATGCTCGCCGCTGAGAATAATTTTGCCCGGCGCCAGCGCTCTCACGCTACAACCTCGTATTGCCGCTGATGCTGTTTCAAGCCCGCAAATCGATACCGGCCGGCATTGTATTTGGGCGTGATCAGCTCGCTGCCATCCGTCGGCAAGTTGGATTTGTACATGTAAAAATCTCTGTAGGTGTCGTAATCGAGTTCCTGGCGATTGTCAAGAATGGCTTTGTGCACATCGCGTTTGATAACAGATTGATAATCTTGTTGTACGAGACCGGTGAAAAACTCGCCAACGCTTCCCGATCCATAACTGAACAGACCGACGCGTTTATCCGTCAGGTCTTCCCGTGAATGATCGAGCAGTGACGCCAGCGCCACAAATACCGATCCGGCGTAGGTGTTGCCGATGAAGCGTTGATAAATGCCGGCGTCATCAATTTGTTTTTTCCATTCCTCGTCGGTGAGATCGGCGTTTGCCTGGCGCACGAGAAATTGGTGCGCTTTTTCGCCCATTTTGGTAAAGGGCAAATGGTAAACAAAACGGTAAAAGTCGTCGAACGATGTGCCGGATAAATCCGTGTACTGCTTCCACGCCTCTTTCAGCGCCGTGACATACATTTTAATCGAGTACTTGCCGTCCACCAGCGCCTCATCCGTATAGTTGGGGCGCCAAAAATCCATCACGTCCTTGGTATATAATCCGCTTTCCAGATCAAAAGTCATCACCTTTGGATTGGTCGAGAGCACCATTGCCACAGCGCCGGCGCCCTGCGTCGGTTCGCCCGTGGAGCCGAGGCCGTATCGCGCTACATCAGCCGCGACAATGATCACTTTGCGATCCGGGTGGTGCAGCAGATAGGGCAGCGCCATGGACAAACCGCCGGCGCCGCTGTAACACGCCTGTTTCAGTTCAAAAACGCGCATGTTGTTCGGCAGGTTGAGAAGCTGATGCACGTAAATCCCCGCCGCCTTGGATTGATCGATACCCGACTCGGTGGCGAATAATAGCGTATCAATTCCAGCCGGATCAATGCCTTCAAGGGCCTGAGCCGTGGCGTTCGCCGCCAGCGTCACAACATCTTCATCCGGCGCCGGCACGGACATGCGTTCCTGCCCAATGCCGATGTAATATTTGTCCGGATCCTCGCCATTTTGTGCCGCGAGTGTCTTTAAATCAATATAATATTGTGGGGTGTACAGGCTTATGGATTCAATGCCGACGTGCATATTCTGTCCTTGTTAGAATAATTCAAAGTTCGGGTTCCACAGTAAAGCGTTGTTGTTCCTCATGTCCGTTGTATTGTGCTGGCCGCATAAAAACATGGCTATGGTAAATTCTCGTTTCAACCGGGTGATGACCTCAATCACCGCGTCAACCGACTGCATGGCCGGTTGCAGAAACGGTTTGGCCAGACCGCACAACGATGCGCCGAGGATGACGGCTTTGGCCATATCGACACCGGAGCGAATGCCGCCCGATGCCACGATCGATATCTGTTCTTTTAGCGGCTGCAGTTCCCGCAACAGCAGCGGGGTTGGATTGCCCCAATCTTGAAACAACAAGCCAAGATCGTCTCTGTTGTCCTCCTGCCGGCGAAAATTTTCGATTCGGCTCCAGGATGTGCCGCCGCTACCGGCAACATCAATGTATTTGATGCCTTTATTGACCAAAAGTTGTGCATCTTTAAACGAAAGGCCGGCGCCGACTTCTTTGACAATCACCGGTTTGTCGAGCAGCGCGGCGATGCCGGATATTTTATTGACCAGGCCGGTAAAATTGACATCACCTTCGGGCTGCACGGCTTCCTGCAACGGATTAAGGTGAAAATAGAGCGCATCGGCGCCAACAACCTCAATGGCTTGCCGGCAGTGATCGATGCCAAATCCGTAGTTGAGCTGTACGGCGCCGAGGTTGGCGAACAGCAATGTTTTGGGCGCATAGTGCCGCAGTTCAAAACTGGCCTTCGCTTCCGGGTGGGTGAATAAAACGCGCTGCGACCCGACGCCGAGCGCCACGCCGGTTTCCTCCGCGGCCAGCGCAAGATTTTTATTGATCTGTTGAACGATCGGTTGCGATCCGCCGGTCATCGATGAAATGAGCAGCGGAAATGACAATTTTTTTCCCATAAAGGTGATGGATGGATCGACATCGTTGAGATCGAGTTCCGGCAGCGCACGATGTTTCAGATGAATGGCATCAAAATAATGTTTGCGGCGATCCACCTGCTCATCCGAATTGATGATGTTGATGTGCTCGAGTTTCCGGTCGTTCGTCAGGTGATCCATCTAACGCTCCAGCTTTTCGTGCGCGGTCATCAGTTCACCCGGATTGGTCAATGCCGCCAAAAGTGACAGTTCTCCACACAAAACGGTCGCCGCAGCAATGGCCGCAAGTCGGCGGCCGTTATCGCCTGGCTCACGTTCGTCTGTGCACCCCAAAAGCGCCAGATTGTCTCGCACAAAATCCTGGCCTTTGCCGGCGCCAACAGAGCCGACGATAAGGTTCGGCAGCGTCACCGCAAAATAGAGATCGTCGCCGCGCACTTCGGCGTTGACAAATCCTTGGGAGCCTTCGATGATATTGGCGGCGTCTTGTCCGGTCGCTAAATAAAACGCCAGCAGCATATTGGCAAAATGCGCGTTCGCCGTGCGCAACCCGCCTGAAACGATCGAGCCGTATAAATTCTTTTTAATGTTCAGATCGACGACCTTGTCCGGCGTTGTTTTCAAATATCGACGGCATATTTTATTTGGAATGGTCATCTCGGCAATGACGTTTTTGCCGCGGCCAAGAATGCCGTTGACCGCCGATACTTTTTTGTCCGTACAAAAATTACCCGATACGCTGACGTACCGGAGTTCGGGATATTGCTGTAGAATCCAGGTCAACACCGCATCCGCCGCCTTGGTGACCATGTTGTGGCCCGAGGCATCGCCGGTCTTCATCTCCAAGCGAATGTAGAGCAAATTGGCCACCACCTGAAAATGCAGATCAAGAAATTGCGCAAAGCGGCTGGTACCCTCACTGACGCGCTCAATATCGTCCCGGCGTGCGTGTAGCGAGTTTTTAACGCGCACAGCCGTTTCCGCGTTTGGCGCCTCAACCAGCACGGAGCGCGACATACGCTCATCAACAACAACAACGTTAATGCCATCCGACTGCATGGACACGCGCGCACCGCGATTCGTTGACGGCCACAATGGCGTCTCATACGTGGCCATCGGAACAATGACATTTCCCTGCACAACCGGGCCCGTCAGTTTGATCGGCCCAACCGTTTGCATCGGAATGGAGGCGTAGGTGGATTTCTGCTCGCTCATAGTGTCAAATTAGCCAAATCGATAAAGTTTAAATAGTTAAAAAAATCTTGAATTAGACATTAGTTAGACAGAAAGTTAAACATAGTGATAATCTTTAGTATTCCGCCAATACTGTTGATTGTCCATTTTTTGAAGGCGAGAAACGATGTTGTTCTAATCGTCCGTTTGTTGCGTTCGGTGATTTTTAATCCATTCGTACGGAAAATAAACGGCAAAGGCACATAAAAAACCGATAGTGGCGCCGGCGAGCACATCAAAAGGGTAATGAACACCGACATAAACGCGCGAAAACGCGACGAGTCCGGCGAGGGTGAAATAGATCCACTGCCGCCTGGGGTAAAAAAGCGCGAAAAACGCCGCCGCGGCAAACGAGTTTGCCGCATGTGATGATGGAAACGACGGCGATGTTTTTATGCCGATGAGCGCGTGTAGCGTATCGAGATGCTGAAAGGCTTCGCACGGCCGTATGCGATCCACCAGGGGTTTGATGAGTCCGGCGGAGATTTGATCGCTCAAGACAAGGACCGGAATGAGCAGCACCACCGCCATTCGACCTTTTTTGCCGCCTTTCCATAAAAGTCCAACGATAATGATTAAAAACAGCGGATACCAGTTTTTCTTGTTGGTGATGAACGGCATCAACCAGTCAAAAAGCGGATTTGAAAGACCATCATTGATGAAGAAAAACAGTTTTGTATCAATATTTTGCAGGATGTCCAGCATATCAGCGTATCGATTCTTTCCATTTAAATTTTTTGAACGGACCAAGCGCGCCGAATAAAACGACGTATGGGATGTGCACTATTTCGGCGAGTGGGAAAATCCACAGGTAACTGCGGCGCTGCATGGTTGAGGCAAATTGAAGAAGAAGAAGAAATTCAAAAAAGGCCTTCAAGCCGATGAAGATAATCGGCACCCACCAGGAAAGCTGCTGAAACAGCGCCATCGGCAGACTGAGAAAAAGCATCAGATTGTAAAAGTAAACCAGCAAAAGCCCGATCACTTTGGCAAGATTGTAATGGAAACCCTTGGAGGCGTGGCGCAGTCGCTGATGCGCAAATTGTTGGGCGCTCTTTACTACATGTGTCGGCACAATCAAATCGGCTTGATAGGCGTATTGAATTTTCCAATCGGTGGCCTGGACCAGCTTGAGCATCATGTCGTCATCGCCGGAAATGAAATGCTGGATTTTTTTAAAGCCGCCGACCTGTTCGTAAACTTTTTTTCGATAGGCCAGATTGCGGCCATTGCATGTTGCAGGATGGCCCCAGCCGGTTGTACCGGCCGCGACCGCCGCGAGCGACAGCGACTCAAGCGCCAGTAAATACGCAAACGGCGATGTGAGTGCCGGCAATTCACACGGTGAAAAACCAATGACCATACCGACATCCGGGGTGAACAGCCTCACTAAACCGTTTATCCATCCGGGTGGTGGCGCACAATCAGCGTCGGTCAGCAGCAAAATTTCGCCGCGCGCCTGTTGAATGCCAAGATTGATGGCGTTCTTTTTCGGCGAGAACACGCGTTTACGATTCGTCGTTTCCACAAGACGAATGCGTTCGTCATCAAATGCATGAACAATCTGCGCTGTTCGATCCTCGGATTGATCATCAACAATAATGATTTCATAGTTACGGCGTGGGTAATTTTGATGCGTCAACGCGGTGAGCAACGCGCCGATATGGTCTTCTTCATTGCGCGCCGCGACAATCACGGACACGAATGGCTCGTGCCCCGTGGATGATAAACGTAGTCTCTTCAAGCCGGCGAGGATAGCCAGGAGCGCTGCACTATAAAACAGACTCAAGATGGCGAGTGTGACAATAAATCCGTTCACGATATTTTACCAGTTGAAATAAAAATGAAGACGCGCCAGATGATCATGCGATTCCTCACCCAACTGCCACGCCAGATGTTGCGTGTAACGATAGGTGTAAGAGAGTTCGATGAAAAGATCACGCCGGAACTGATCGATAAAACGGATGCCAACGAGGTCGCTTTTTTCAATTACACCTTTGAGAAAATCCTTGTTTTCGCCTTCGGGTGGATAGGTCGCGGTGTTGGCTGCGCCCTCGCCTTTTCGAATATATTCGGCGTTGAGTTCAATGCGAAAGTTGGCATTTGCCTGCCAGCCAAATTCGAGATAATACGACTCGGCATTTGGCCCCAGCCAGTGGCCGATGATCTTGTCGTAATTGGTGTAAATGTTGATCGAATCCCAGTGCGTGTAGACATACGGATCGACGCGGCCGTATTCGGCCTTGAAATCCGTGTCTTTGAGTTTGAAGGGATCGACAACGTGCGCGCCAAAAATCCAGCCCCATTTGTTGCCGAAATAATTTTGGCCGATTTTCGATGATGTCATATCATCGATGAACCACTCGCCGTAAAGGGTGGTGTTTTTCAGGCGGGTGAAAGTCACATCAAAAGCGAGGTTGTTATTGTCCTTGTCCCCCAGATGATGTTCGGCCACATGATACAGCATCAACGGATTGAGATACGACGGCTCAACAGGACGATCGCCATAAATGACCGTTTCCGAGGCGCTGAGATAGAGGCCCTTTAACAGTGCCACATCAAGCCGATGCGCGGCCATGTATTTGGCGCCAAGTCCGCTGCGCAACCAGGCGTGCATATAGGAAAATTTAAATCGATTGAATCGAACGGAAAGACGGATATTATCGGCCGGTGGCGAATTTTTCGTCAACGTGATGCCGCCTCGATAACTCGGGCCCCAATCAAATTCATCGCGGCCGCCTTCCAGACGAAGCAGTGACTTGTCCCAGGTAAAATAAGCGGTGGCGCGATCGCGAAAAATCGCCGTGCCCGAGGTGACGAATGGCGCTCCCTCGTCCGGATTAAAGCTTTCGTCCTTGAGTTCTTCACCGCGTGTCATGGTGTTGCGCGCTTGGGCAAAAAAGCCGATCCCCTTGCCGAGGTGGCCACGAAGTTGTCCGCCGAGGGTGGTTTCCGATAACAGCTCGTCGGTCGCATATCGTTCGCCTTTATTGGAGAAAATTGATTGTCCGCCGACCAGATCGCCATAAACCAGACCGCGCTCTCCTTCGTCAAATCGAAACAGATGGCGTTCGCGGCGAATTCTTTTCGGCATGTCGATGTGGGGATTCAGTTCATCATAAAAGTCGCCCACAAGCTGATCGAGCATCCGCCATTCGGTTGTGGAGAGCAGCTCCGGTTCCGCAACGGCTTGATTATAAATCTGTTTGATGATATTTGCAATTTTGTCGCGCGGCACCGGGCGAACGCGCAGTTCGTAACTCGCAACCAGCCCCTTGGCCTCCAACCGCTGCAAAAAGTCGTATCCCCAATAGTCAAGTGGCACGTTAACGGATTGCGAAAAAGAGGTTGTTGCAAGAACAAGAACCAGAATGTAAACTGAAAATAAGAATCGTTTCACAGCGTGTCTCATAAAATTCGATGGTTGGAAAATATAACAATTGGCAGGGGGAATCAAAAGGGAAAAGTGGCGCCGCGACGATTTGCTCACCGCCTACTTGTGCTCCACTTTTTTCTCAAAACTGTATGGGATGATGAGCACCGGACAATTGGCTTTGCGGGCAATTTTTTCAGTCACTCTGCCGAACAGATGGGTGCCCAGCGAACTCGAGCCGTGGCGCCCCATCACAATCAGATCGGCATTGATCTTTTTGGCATATTTCAAAATTTCCTGTTCCGCTTTACCTCGTTGAATGGAAATGGTCACATCGATATTGGGAGGGATGTTCTCCAGATAAGCGCCTTTGATTTTGTCGTTCATATCGGCGCTGGCTTTTTCATCGACATTATCCACTTCGTACAGATAAGTGCGCCAGAATTGGGCGTCCGGCTCCGGCAATACATGCAAAACGTGCAGGTCCGCGCCTTCGGAACGGATGGCCGAGCTGAGGGCGTAATGAAACGCAAAATCGGCGTTCTCGGAAAAATCAGTACAAAAAAGAATGTGGTTGTACTGGGCATCAGGATCAAGGTTCATGTCGACCACCTGTTACAATTTATTTGACCAGGCTTGGCAGCCATAAGGAAATTTGGGGAAAAGCCACCAGAATGGCCGCTGAGACAATCAGCGCCAGCAAAAACGGCAGCGATCCTTTGAACACGGTTTGCAGCGGCACGTCACGTTCGATGCCGGCGACAACATAGACATTGACACCAACCGGCGGGCTGATGACGCCCATTTGCGTGACCACCACAATGATGACGCCGAACCAGATCGCGTCAAAACCGAGGTTGGTGACGACCGGGTAAAAAATCGGAATAGTCAACATGATGAGTGCCAGCGCATCGACAAAACAACCGGCGAGCAAAAAGAACAAAATAATGAACGCGATGATGACCCAGCCCGGCAGCGGCAGCGCTGCCAACCAGTTGGCCAGTTCGAATGGAATGCGCGTCACCGCGAGAAAGTGACCGAACATGACCGCACCCGCCACAATGATGAGCACCATGCAGCTCGTGCGCGCTGTCTCTTTTAAACTTTGGCTCAGCATCTTCCAGGTTAATTTTTTTCGAAACGCGGCGACGACCAAACTGCCGCCCGCGCCAATGGCCGCGGCTTCAGTGGGAGTGAAAAAACCGGCAAACATCCCGCCCATGACCAGCACGAACAGCAGGACCGTTTCGGACACGCCGAGCAGACTTTTCAATTTCTTTTTGAACGGGATTGGCGGAGCAACCGGCCCAAGGTCAGGATCGATTTTGCATTGCACCCAGATGGTCAATGCAAAAATAATGGCGATGAGAATGCCGGGCATAATACCGGCGAGGAACAGTTGGCCAATGGACTGTTCGGTCATAATGGCGTAACAGATAAAGACCACGCTCGGCGGGATCAACATGCCGAGGCTGCCACCGGCGGCGACAGCGCCGGTCGCCAGTTGCATGCTGTATTTGTAACGTTTCATCTCCGGCAGGGCCACGCTGGCCATGGTCGCCGCGGTTGCCGGGCTCGAACCACAGATAGCGCCGAATCCGGTGCACGCGCCAATCGTCGCCGTCGCCAGGCCGCCGGGCATAAAACCGACCCAGTGATAGGCGGCGTCAAATAGTTTGCGGCTTATGCCGGCATGCAGGGCGACTTGTCCCATCAACACAAAGAGCGGAATGACAGTCAGACTGTAGGAACTGAAAATATCGTACAGATCAGAAGCGATCATGCTCATCGCCGCCTGCGGCGTGACGATGATGGAAAAACCGATGAAACCGATGATGCCCATAGCAAACGCCACCGGCATGCTGGCGGCGAGCAGGATAAAAAGGACGAGAATTCCGAAAATGCCAACTTGTACCGGCGTCATGGTTTCACCAACTCCTTTCCCGGATGCAGCATATTGTAGAGGATGACCAGCGCCACCAAAGCGCAACACAGTCCAATCATCCAGGAGACCCAGTAAACGGGAAGCTGCAAGGTGGCGGTCACTTCACCGCGACTTTTCAAGTTCGTGCCGATTCGAATCGATTCCCGGGCCAGCATGGCAAATAAACCAATGCCAAGAAACCGGACGATGGTATCGACGACAATTCGTCCCGTGTTGTTCAATTTTTGGAAAAAGTATTCGATGGCCACGTGGCCTTTGAGTGCGGTTGTGTACGGCAAGGCGGCGGCCATGCCCACGGCGCCCAACACGCACATCAGGTCAAACACGCCGATGATCGGGCGATGAAAAATTCGCATGATCACATCGGCGCTGGTGAGCAACACCATGGCCATGATGCAGAAACCGGTCACCCCGGCGAGCAGCATAACCACTGCTCGCAGGGTGTGAGTATAAATTTTGTACACGTGCAACAGAGCGCTCAAATTTCGCCTCCGGCAACCAGTGTTTGAATATCGGTCAAAATCTCCTCGCCGGGTAATCCTTTTTCTTTCGCCGTATTGACAAATTCGTCCATCAACGGCTGCACGGCAGTTTTCCATCTGGCGGTTTCATCCGGACTCAGATCAATGATTTCCTTGCCCAATTCATCGACAAAGGCTTTGCCTTCCGCGTCGGCGTCATCCCAGGCTTGTCCGTGTTTTTCGACAAACTCGGCGCTCACCTCGGTGAACAATTTTTGCATGTCTTTGGGCAGCGCCTCCCATTTGGCTTTGTTCATGACCACAAACATGCTGGTTGTGTAACCGATGGCCTGCGAGTTGGTGACGTAATCGATCACTTCACCCTGCTTCCAGCCTTTAAGCGTTTCGATGGGGCACAATGTCGCATCCACAACACCCTTTTGCAGCGCTTCGTAGGTTTCCGGCTGGCTCATGCCGATGGGCGCGCCGCCAAGATTCTGCACGATTTTGCTTGACAAACCGGTCGCGCGCGTTTTTAATCCCTGCATATCCTCCAAAGTTCGCACCGGCTTTTTTGATGCCAGGATGCCCGGGCCGTGCGCATGTACGTAAAGCGTGTGTACATCGGAAATTTCTTCAGGCTGATACTTTTGAATGATGGCATTGGCCGTTTTGGTCGCGGTCATACCGTCCGGATAGCCGACGGGAAGATCGAGCGCTTCGAGCAGTGGAAAGCGACCACGCGTGTAGGCGTAGCAGCTCATGCCAATGTCGGAAATCCCATTCACAACGCCTTCATACACCTGCGGTGCTTTGGTGAGCGAACCGCCCGGATACACGGTAATCTCCACTTTACCCTTGGAGCGTTCATTGATGGCTTTGGCCCACGCATCTGCCGTTTCGGCTTGAATGTGCGTCGGCGGGAAAAAAACGCTGTACGACAGTTTGATGACCTCTTGCTTGCCGGTTGTGCTGCAACCCGTGAGCACAAGGAGCACTGCGATGAATACGACAAACAGATTTTTTCTCATGCTACCTCTCCTGTAAATAGTTTATGGTGTAAAAACGGATTGTTCGGAAAAAGCGGTCATGAAGCACTACATAAAAAGAAAGTTTGACGAAAAAAGCAAGTAAAAGAAGAATATTTTTGTGTTTTAGTCACTACCGGACACATTGTGGATAGAACGCGGATTTAACGGATCAGACGGATGA
>CAYSNA010000071.1:0-16634 GCA_964432185.1 uncultured Cytophagia bacterium | reverse complement strand
ATATCGGGCAGGAAAGAGAGATTGCCTCAAATCCGGAACGTGTGGAAAAACTGAAAAGTGAAATTCGAAAGTTTTATGGGGCTCCGTATCAATGGGGAGGAGAAACACCTCAAGGAACCGACTGCTCCGGGATGGTGAAATCAATATATCGAAATGCGTTAAATATCACCTTGCCGCATAACGCCCAGGATATTTTTGAGATGAGTAAAAAAATATTCAAGATGGATCTGCAATTTGGCGATCTTGTTTTTTTTTCAAGCACAGGTGGTCGAGCGACACACATGGGAATTTATATTAATAATAATTTTTTCTTGCATGCATCATCGAGTCGTGGCGTTATATTGAGTAAACTTTCTGAAAGTTATTATAAGAAACAATTTATAGGGGCTGGACGCATAGACGTATACTAGATATTGTGGTGTTAAAAGCTTGTAAATATTAGAAAAGATTTTGTTTTTTATTTCTATAATTTGTACATTAGTAGTCTTTCGTTAATAATGTTATGGAGATAGAAAAATGAAAAGAACTTTTCAACCGAGCAAAAGAAAGCGAGCGAACAAACACGGATTTCGCTCGCGAATGGCGACGAAGAATGGCCGTGCTGTGCTCAGTCGTCGACGTGCCAAGGGCCGAAAAAAATTAACTGTCAGTGATGAGTAAAAACGATTCGCGACTTGCGTGATAACTCTTTACCAAAATCGACTATCCTTGAATCAGCCGAATTCCATTCGATTTTTCAGGATGCTCAGTTTATTAAAAATGAATATTTCAGCATCTTTTTTGTAAAAGCAGATGTTCTCAAAGTTGGATTTGCCGCGCCGAAAAAGTGCGGCAGCAAACCGGTAAGAAATAAACTGAAACGACTTGGTAGAGAGTTATGGCGCATCAATTTTAGAAAATATGATTTGCCTGCACATATTGTCATTGTCGTTCACAAAAATAATTTAAGAGTTAAACATAAAAAAAGAGACGAGTATTTTAACGCTCTTTTAAGCGACATTGAAGATATGTTACGAGTCAAAATCATTGCAGAATAAAACGATGAGTTTAAATCGGATAAAATATTTTATTTCACTCTTTGGGAAAGCGGTCGGTAAAATATTGATCGCGATTATCCGATTTTATCAAATAGTTATTTCACCTCTTTTCCCTGACTCCTGCAGGTTTTACCCAACGTGCTCAACTTATTCCATTCAGGCTATAAAAAAATACGGAGTCATCAAAGGTTTCTTTAAATCTGTCTACCGGATTTTGCGATGTAATCCTTTTTCAAAAGGTGGTTACGATCCCGTTTAATTTAAATTGGAAAATGAGAAATTATGGATTTTGACAAAAAAACTATATTTGCGTTCGTATTAATCGGCTTAATACTAATTCTCGCAAATACCGGATTATATCAAAAATTAGTTGATCCCAAAGGTTATGAATTGAGACAACAGCGAAAGCAACAAATCGCTGAACAACGCAATAATCCGGCATCAGTTGAAAGCAAAGATACCGCACAAGTCTTGTCCGAACTCGAAGAAAAGCCGGTTGTTGAAATGCCTGATCAAGATGAAACGCTATTGGATCAAACAACCGGCATTCAGGAAAATTTGCCCAAAAGTGAAGAAAAAATTATTGTTGTCGAAACTGATCTGTATAAAGCGACCTTTAGTTCTCTTGGCGCTTCTTTATTGCAATGGGAACTGAAAAAATACAACGGTCCGGATGGAAATGATGTGCGTTTGTTTCGCCCCGATGACTATGGAACACTTGGGCTAGGTTTTACTACGCAGACAGGGGATTCATTGGGAACCGGAAATATCGTTTTTGAAACCACATCTGAAAACTCTGTCGTCTTGACTAGTACTGAATCGCATACGATCGAATTTGTTCTGACGATAGGGGAAAAAAGAAGTATCAAAAAATCCTTTACATTATTCAATGGAAGATATGCCATCAACATGGACATAAGTTTCGAAAATATGCAGGATGTCATTGCAGATAAAAAGTTTGTTGTTGGAGCGCCAAATGGCTTGGCTTCAACAGAAAAACGTCTGAAAGATGATATGTTATATGCTATGGCTGGATATTCTTCAAATGGTAAGGTTGAATATGTAAAAAAGACGAATAACAAGTTGCAGGAAGAAGTGGGGAGCTTTGATTGGGCTGCTATTCGCACTAAATATTTTGCGTTTTATATTATACCCAAAACTCAAGTTGGTGATGAAGTACGAATAATGGGGACCGAGATCGGTGACTCTCCTGATTCGAAAGAAAAATGGAAAAAGTTCGATCTTGAAATGGTGTTCTCCTATCTCGGTGGGCGAACGGTGAACGAAGAGTTTTTAATTTACCTGGGTCCACTTGAATATGATGTGTTGAAAAAGTATGATGGAAAATTGCACGATTTTATAGATGTGGGATTTTTAAATTTAAAAATCGTGAGCCGCCCAATATTAATCACCCTGAAATGGATGCACAACTATATTCCCAATTATGGAATTGTTTTATTGATTTTCTCCGTACTGATCAAAATTATTGTTTATCCTCTAACCCATAAAAGTTATGAATCCATGCAAAAAATGCAAGCGATTCAACCAAAATTAAAAGAATTGCAAGAAAAATATAAAAACGAGCCTCAAAAACTAAACCAGGCCACGATGGCAATGTACAAGGAGGAAGGGGTCAATCCGATGGGAGGTTGCTTGCCAATGCTCATCCAGATGCCTTTGCTCATTGGTTTATTTAACGTTTTCCGTTCAACAATTGAACTTAGAGGTGAGCCGTTCTTTTGGTGGATTACTGACTTGTCTGCTCCAGATACAATTTATACTTTTCCCGCAGGATTTTCATTGCCGCTCTACGGAGATTCCGTCAATATTCTTCCCTTGGTGATGGGTGTAACAATGTTCATTCAACAAAAAATGACGGTTACGGATCCAAAGCAAAAAATGATGGTGTATTTTATGCCAGTTTTTCTTACACTGCTTTTTAATAGTTTTCCATCTGGCTTAAACTTGTATTATGCCCTTTTTAATGCATTATCAATCCTTCAACAAAAATATTTAACGCCGAAAAAAATACAAGCCGTTCAAGCAACTTCGGTTGCAAAAAGAAAAAGAAAATAATTTATTGATTTACTTTTGTTATTTGCCCCACTTTTGTGATTACATTAGTGGGGTTTTTACATTTTAAAGAGAAAAAATGATTGGATATCTAAGCGATACTATTTGTGCGTTATCCACCGCAAAAGGAAAGGCCGCTATTGCGATCATTAGAATTAGTGGACCGGATTGTTTTAAGATCATAGAAAAAATATTTGTTTCAAAAAAAAATATAATGGACATAACTCATGCTTCTATTGTGCATGGACATATTGTTTATCCGAGTACAAATGAGCTTCTTGATGACGTCCTTATTTCAAAATTTATCGCACCCAACTCATTCACTGGCGAAAATATTATTGAGATAAACTGTCACGGCGGAGTATATGTCGTTCAGGAAATTTTGAACTTGGTTTTGGAGCAGGGAGCAAGATTAGCAGAACCGGGCGAATTCACCAAGCGTGCTTTTTTAAACGGCAAAATTGATTTGTTACAAGCCGAGTCTGTGGCGGATGTGATTGATGCGCAAACAAAACTTTGTTTAAAATATGCACAACAGCAATTATCCGGAATCTTGTCCGAACAGTTGTCCGTGCTTCGACAAAAGCTGATTAAACAAATGAGCCTGCTTGAAATAGAACTTGATTTTTCAGATGAAGATATTGAATTTGTTAACCGTGAAGATTTGGTTCATAATATAGACACCCTTGTCAATGAAATTGACAAACTTTTGCGATCATTCACTTTTGGAAAGATAATTCGTGAAGGTGTTCATCTGGCGCTCGTTGGTAAACCGAATGTTGGCAAATCGAGCATAATGAATCGTCTCTTGGAAGAGGAGAGAGCAATTGTATCTGAATTACCCGGAACAACTCGAGATGTGATTGAGGAATCACTCGACATTGACGGATTGCTATTTAAAATGTCAGATACAGCCGGCATTCGAATAAGTGAGGACGTGGTCGAGTCAAAGGGCGTTGAAAGAACAATGAAAACGTCGGCAAAAGCCGATCAGATTCTTTTTATAGTTGATGGAAGCGAAGAACCGGATGATTTGGATTATCAGGCATTCAAGGTTATAAAAGAGAGTGGTGTTGACAATCAAATTCTACTCATCAACAAAATTGATATAAACGGAAACAAAGTCAATCCACGTTTTGTTCAACAATTTCCGATCTCTTGCCCAATCTCCGCCGTGACGGGTGAGGGCTTTGATGATTTTAAACGAATTCTGGTAAAGTCGAATTTGGAACAGAAACTAGAAAACGAAATTGTATTTACTAAAGTACGACACCGGGACGCGCTCAGGCGTTGCAAAGAGTTCGTCACACATGCGAGAGGATCTATATTAAGCAACATGTCCCAAGAGTTTGTTTCAATGGATATGCGCGCTGCGCTTGACGCGCTCGGTGAAATTACTGGAGAAGTGACAACAGATGATGTTTTGAACGAAATCTTCTCTTCATTCTGTATTGGCAAATAAACGTTTCACGTGAAACAAAAGATTATTAATGACTGGTTATAGTGAAAAATATGATGTCATCGTAGTGGGTGCTGGGCATGCCGGTTGTGAAGCGGCACTGGCTTCCGCTCGTATGGGAGCAAGCACATTACTTGTGACGATTAATATATTTACAGTAGCGCAGATGTCGTGTAATCCCGCGATAGGCGGCCTGGCAAAGGGACATCTCGTAAAAGAGATTGATGTGCTTGGCGGCGAGATGGGTGTTGTTGCTGATGATACTGGAATTCAATTTAAGGTTCTGAATCGATCCAAGGGTCCTGCTGTCTGGTCGCTGCGCTCACAAAACGACCGTATCGCCTATTCAAATGTGATGCGCCAAATTGTCGAAAATCAGGCCAATCTTTATCTTCGTCAACATGATGTAAAAGAACTTATTTTTGAAGGTAAAAGTGTTGTTGGAATCGTTACTGAGGTCGGGACAAAAATATTTGCTAATGCAATAATTTTGTCGACTGGTACTTTTTTGAATGGCAAAATTCATGTTGGCCTCAGAAACCTGGCCGGCGGGAGGGCCGGTGAGATTGCTTCTACTGGTTTAAGTGAGCAACTTTTTCAGCGTGGTTTTCAAGTCGGGCGATTAAAGACTGGTACGCCGCCTCGTATCGATGGGCGTACGATTGATTTTTCCGTGATGGAAATTCAACCGGGTGATGATGATCCGGTTCCCTTCTCGCATAAACATGAAAAAATTGATATTGAGCAAATACCCTGTTATTTGACAAGAACGACTGAAAAGACACACGAAATATTGCGTTCAGGGCTCGATCGGTCGCCATTATACACTGGAATTATTCAAGGCGTTGGGCCTCGATATTGTCCATCCGTCGAAGACAAGATTGTTCGCTTTGAAGATAAAACCAGTCACCAGCTTTTTCTTGAACCGGAAGGCCGTCATACAAATGAATATTATTTGAATGGTTTTGCCACCAGCTTGTCCGAGGAAACACAAATTGAAGCTGTACACTCTATCCCTGGATTAGAGCATGCTCGGCTTGTTCGTTTGGGCTATGCGATAGAATACGACTATTTTCCACCGTCTCAACTGTTGCCAACTTTGGAAACAAAATATGTAGAGAATTTATATTTTTGTGGTCAAATAAACGGAACGTCAGGTTACGAGGAAGCAGCCGCGCAAGGTTTTGTCGCGGCTGTAAATGCAGTCCTAAAAATGCGTGGTGAACAGCCTTTTGTTCTTGGGCGTGCTGAAGCCTATATTGGTGTTCTAATCGATGATCTGGTGACCAAGGATTTGGAAGAACCGTATCGTATGTTTACGTCTCGCGCCGAGTATCGATTGTTGCTAAGGCAGGATAACGCAGATTTGCGCCTGATGGATTATGGGGCTAAGTTAGGATTGATCAATTCCGATGCTCATTCAAAAATGATGAAGATACGGGAAAAAATTGATGAGACTATTCGCTATCTGAAAAATGAGCGTATCCATGTTGAGGATGCAAATAGGATTTTAGAAAAAATTGGCAGTTCAAAAATTGAAAATACCGAGACTCTTGAACGTCTTTTGAAGCGTCCTGAAGTTAAACTGCTTGATTTTATCACGCTTTTCTCTGGTGATCTTTTTAATCAAAGTGCGTCTGGTATGTGGAAGAGAGTGAGGGAGCAGGTTGAGATTTTGGTCAAGTATGAGGGATTTCTCAATCGACAAAATGAGCAGGTTAACAAAATGAAAGAGTTGGAAGATTTACGAATTCCTGATGCTTTTGATTACCAGATAGTAAATTCGATATCTACAGAGGGTCGTGAAAAATTGACTCGCTTTCGTCCACAAACACTTGGTCAAGCATCGCGGATTCTTGGTGTATCGCCATCTGATGTTGCAGTTTTGATGATGTATCTAAGTCGCCCTAACCGCCGTTGAAATACGGTGTTTCACGTGAAACAATTTCTATGCTAATAGAGAATAAATCTGCGCTAGAAAAAACGGCAGTCTTTTACCATTTTTCACCCAGACAAAAAAAACAGTTCGAGCTTTATGTTGATGTGCTGGAAGAATGGTCGCGTCGCACAAATTTGATTTCAAAAAATGATCTCCCCAAAATTGTTACTCGGCATATCGTCGAGTCACTGGAAGTCGCTCGACAAGGCTTGATTGTGAACGCATCACATGTCCTTGATGTGGGTACGGGATCGGGTTTTCCCGGAGTTCCTCTTTCCATATTTTATCCCGATGTCAAATTTACACTTCTTGATTCGAAAAGAATGAAAATATTATTTTTAAAAGATGTTGTAGATTATTTGGGATTGTCCAATGCACAGCCTGTTTGTGAGCGAGCCGAACATTTTACGCCATCTATTTTATTTGATATTGTGACGGCTCGAGCTGTCACATGTCTGAATGAATTGTGGGTGCTGGCTCATCCTCTGTTGAAGCCTGCCGGGGCACTTGTCGCGTTAAAAGGAGGGGATGTGAAAGATGAGATTTTAGAGTTGCAACGAAACTTTGATGTATGTACAAAAATATTCCTAATGGATGATATGCCATTTTATGATTCTCCCGATAAAAAAATAGTACTTGTCTCTCACTCAAAGGTCACTGGTTTTTAATGGATGTGTTGACACAAATAAGCTCAGCCTTTCGGCGTGATGAACTCTTGCAAAGATTGCAAAAATCATTACGTGTTGAACAAAAAACGCAGGTGAGCGGTGTCTCTGGCTCTGCCGGTGCTTTTCTTCTGTCAGCCTTGGATGTGGATGGTTCACGGATTTATTTTTGTATCTGTGAATCCGATGCGCGCGCGCTGCAATTCTTTGAGGATTTAAATGAAATAAACGATCCGGAAACGGCTGTGTACTATCCAGCTCTTGGCAATAAGTTGTGGAGCGAACTGGGACCCTCGCGTACGCTTGTTGGACAACGAATTATTGCACTCAAAGCCCTTGTACAAAAAAAGTGTTTGTATTTTGTGACATCGGCTGCGGCCTTATTGGAAAAAGTGGCGGATCCGGAAGACGTTGAGCTCTATCGATTGTCAGTCAAAGTCGGGCAATCTGTTAACTTTGAGCACTTTGTTACCCAGCTTGTTGAGATGGGATTTAGTCGAGAGGATCGAGTGGATGTGCCGGGAGAAATGAGTGTGCGCGGCGGAATTGTTGATGTTTTTTTATTTGACGAAGAGTATCCGTTTCGCATAGAGTTCTGGGGCGATGAAATTGAATCCATCCGTACTTTTGATGTTGAAACGCAAAAATCTATCGAGCAGTGCCAGACGATTGATATAATGCCCCTCGGATGCGCCGGGCCCTACGGTTCGCTGGATCAACGTACTGTAATGGACCTCGCCTACAAAAAGACATTATTTAGTTATCTTGACGATGCATCTGTATTGTGTTTGGACAATCGTGCGCTCATTCTCTCGGCTCTCAGAGATTATGAATATCAGGCACAAGTCCATTTTCATGGTCTCGCCGATGAATTTGCAAAAAGCGATACTGAATATTCAAGTTTTTATTGTGATGATGAGCGTGTTGAAAAATATTTTGATGATATCCAAACTATTGATCTTGCACCGCTCGAAAAAGAGCAATTCCATATCCATTTTGGAATCCAGCAAAATAACCACTATGCTGGCAATTTAAAACTTTTTCGACAGGAGTGTGAGAGACTTTTTTCTTTGTACACCGATCCACTTGTGACAATATTTTGTGATTCGGATGTACAGACAAATCGAATTAAAGAGTTGTTTGTAGAGGAGTCTTTTCCACAAAATATCCACATATTCACACTGAGCCTTTCACAAGGTTTTTCCTGGCCAAGTCAGGCTATTTTTGCATTTACAACGCGCGAGTTGTACAGTCGCGTGCGTGTTCACAAACTAAATCGAGTCGAAAAGCGTTCGGTTTCTTTCCGAGAACAATTGTCCATTAATCGTGGCGATTATGTTGTCCACATTGATCATGGAGTTGCTGTCTTTGAGGGCCTTGAAAAAATTCGAGCTTATGGAAAAATTAGAGAGTGCCTAACTCTGGCTTATGAGGATGGCGATAAACTTTATGTGCCTTTGGAAAAAATGGATCAGGTGCAAAAGTATTCGTCGAGTGAGGGCACCGTTCCTAAATTGAGCAAGCTTGGCACGGGAACATGGGAAAAATTAAAGTCGCGCACAAAGAAACGGATGCGCGAAATTACAGAGGATTTGATCAAGCTCTATGCCACTCGAAAAATGCGCAAAGGATTTGCTTTTTCCGAGGATACGATTTGGCAAAAAGAACTTGAAGCGTCTTTTCAGTTTGAGGAAACTATCGATCAGCTAGGTGCAATCGTTGACGTCAAAAAGGATATGCAAAAATCGCAACCCATGGATCGGTTGATTTGTGGTGATGTTGGATATGGCAAAACGGAAGTCGCTATTCGTGCCGCTTTCAAGGCTGTAAATGATAATAAACAGGTCGCCATTCTGGTTCCGACAACAATTCTGGCCGAGCAGCACTATGCAACGTTTTCCTCTCGTCTTAAAGATTTCCCGGTCAATATTGATGTCATCTCTCGTTTCAAAACTCCGAAGCAACAAAAGTTACTTCTGGAAAAGCTCAAGAGCGGTGATCTCGATATTCTCGTCGGAACACATCGACTTCTCTCTGCGGATGTAAAATTTAAAGATCTTGGTCTTCTCATTGTGGATGAAGAACAACGATTTGGAGTTATCCATAAAGAGAAATTGAAACTTCTCAAGCAGACAGTAGATACATTAACGCTTTCGGCTACACCAATTCCAAGAACCATGCATATGGCCATGATGGGCGCGAAAGATATGTCAATTATTAATTCGCCACCGCATAATCGTTTGCCGATTAAAACAGAGGTTAGCCAGTTTGATCGGGAACTTATTCGTGAGGTGATTTTGCGAGAGCTGGACCGCGGTGGTCAGGTTTTTTTTGTGCATAATCGCGTGCAATCGATTTATGCGATCAGCGCGCTGCTAAATGAAATTGTTCCCGAAGCAAAAGTTGCTGTAGCGCATGGACAAATGAAAGGCCATGAGCTTGAAAAGGTTATGCTTCGATTTATAAAAGGCGAAGTGCACGTTCTGGTTAGTACGATGATCATCGAGTCCGGGATAGATTTACCGAATGCGAATACCCTAATTATAAACCGTGCGGATCGACTCGGTCTGGCCCAAATGTACCAGTTGCGAGGGCGCGTTGGACGGTCAAATCAACAAGCGTACGCCTATCTTCTCATCCCGCCTATGCGTAAAATTACCCGTGATGCGATCAAACGATTGCAGACCATTCAAGAGTATTCCGAGCTTGGCTCTGGTTATAAAATAGCCATGCGGGATTTGGAAATTCGCGGCGCAGGAAATATCTTTGGTGCTGAACAGACCGGTTTTGTCAATGCACTTGGCTACGAACTGTACGCAAAAATTATCCAAGAAACTATCACTGAAATTAGACGTGATTTAAATATCAGTGTTGAGGACGTTGAAGAAGAGGATACATTTGATGCCAAAGTGGAATGCGCTGTTGATGCTTTTATACCGGAGGATTATGTGTCCTCACAAGCAGAACGTGTTGATGTTTATCGACGTCTTGTTAAAACGAAAAAGAGCCATGTTCTCGATAATATAAAGTCAGAGCTGCAAGATCGATTTGGACCGCTACCGGAAGCAGTTGTCAATCTGCTTGATTACCTCGATATAAAGATTCTTGCTAGTAAGTTGAGGCTTGAAAAAATCAGTATCCGTAAGAGGATATTGCATGGCGATTTTGATTATGCCTCCATTCCGCAAGGTAATGAATTTCGCTTGTGGCTAAAGAAAATTATTGAGCAGGCGCCGGATAGTTTTGAGTTCAAGCATACAAAGGATAAGTTTTCCTTTTTCATGAATTTACCAACACATCAATCCGAGTTGGCTGCCTCTAAAAAGTTCTTGCAAAAAATCTCTTAATTGTTTAATTTGATTTCTAATTTCTTTAAAAATATAGGGATAGGTTTAATTAATTGGGTGTCTGTCGTGAATAAAAAAATAATGGTCTATCTTTCTGTTATTATGATGGTTGGGTGCTTTTTAGTGGCGTGTGATAAGTGGAAACCAATCGCTCGTGTTGCAAATTATACAATTTATGCGGATGAACTCGCCGAGCGCGTGGAAAACAGTAGACAACCAGCCGAAAAGTTTGAGGACATAATCTCACATGTTAATGATCTGGTTGATGATAAACTCAAGCTCATCGATGCTTATAAAGCCGGCTTTGATCAGGATTCAGTCGTACTTGAACGAACCAAAAATTTTGAGCGCGGCAAAATTTATTCACATGTCGTGAACGATCAAGTCGTCGACAAGATTGTCACTGAAAAGATGATTAAAAATCGTTACAATCTCCTGGCAAAAGAATGGCATGTCCGGCATATTCTTTTGCCGGCATCAAGGGATTCTGTCGCGACAATTGAAAAACTCAAAGTGATCAGAAGCCGAATTTTAAAAGGTGAAGATTTTGGTGAATTGGCTCGTGAGTTTTCGCAGGACATCAAATCCGCCGGCAAAAACGGTGATCTCGGTTTCATTCAGTATGACCTGAAGAAATGGGATGTTCGATTTTTGGACGCTTTGGCTTCAATAAGAGTGGGACATGTATCGGATGTGGTTCGAACAAAACGCGGTTTTCATCTCATCATGGTTCAACGTGTTCGTGACGCCGGTTTGCCGCCATATGATGCGGAACGCGAAAACATACAAAATACTCTAATCCGTGAAAATGTTTCCACATTGGACAGTGCTTTTTATCAGTTTCGAGCAGACATCAATGAACGTTATCGCGCCGAACAACAAAGCGCAAATGTAGATAGTCTGCTCCGGCTTATTAAGAGGATTGAAGCACAACATACGGCTGAAAAAGTCAATCTACAACGCGATCCGCGTCAATTTGGAGAAAAACTCTCCAAAGAAGAAATTAATTTTCCGCTGGCTACGTATTACGGTGGTCAATATGTTTTGGGTGATTTCCTCGATAGTTACAATAGAATTTCGCCAATGCGCCGCCCGCTATTCAATGATAAAGCGGCTATTGAAGAGTTCCTTAATCGCAACGTTCCTCGCGAGTTGATGATTCGTTACGGGTACGAAAAGGGGCTGCAGCGAAACCGAGAGATTAAAAAGATGGTTCTTGCTGAAAAAGAACGTCAGATGATCAGCCGCGTGCGCCGCGTGAAAATTGATGATAATACCACGCCGACAGAGGAGCAATTGCTGGCGATTTACCAGGCGAATCCACATGAATACGAAGAAGGTGCGAAAGTCAATGTGCAGGAAATAGTTATTTCGAATTTGGAAATAGCAAACGAGGTTTTCGAAAGAGCTGCATCAGGTGACGATTTTGACGCGCTGGCCGAGGCTTTTAACGAGCGACAAGAGACAAGAGAACAGAAAGGAGTTCTCGGATTTCTCGCCTCTAGCGATTATGGCTCGGTCAGTCGAGAAGCCGTAAAAATGAAAACGGGCGAAATTTCGGAACCAATTCGAATGGGAAATCGTTACTCTATCATAAAAATTCTGGATCGTCAGGACGGTATCTTAAAGCCTTTTGAAGAAGTTCGACTAAAAATTCGGCGTGCGGAAAAGATCAGGTTGCGAGATCAATTTAACGATGAATGGATGACTCAACTCAGAAATACCTACAAAGTCGTCATTTATGAGGATGTCATTAAAAAGGAATTTGAGACAACGGATGAATAGAGCAAAGTTAATCATCGTTTACATTATTACAATCGGCATGTTTGTCTCTTGTGGCAGTCGATTTGAAGAAGTCAACGAATCTCCGGTTGTGGCTCAAGCCGGCGATGCGACGTTGCACCTGAACGAGTTAAATCTGTTCATTATGGACAATCCGGGTCTTGAAATATCCAAGGTTCAATTGGCGAATTATGTCCAACGCTGGTCAGAAAAAGAATTGGTGTATCACAAAGCGATTTCACAAGATTTTGATAAACACCCGGATATTCAAAAAAAAATAAATGAAGTTGTGAAGGATTTTGTTGTCGCGGCCTATTTGCACGAAGAGGTTGACAGCAAAGTGAAAGTGTCGGATAGTGAAATCCGAGCCTACTATAATGATCGCGCGGAGGAAGAGTTTGTACGCGACCAGGATTATTTTAATATTAATATGATCTTGGTGGCCTCCTACGCGGAAGCAAATCAAGTTCGCCAACGACTGCAGGATGGTGAGGATTTTGAAACACTGGCAAAAGAAAATTCGTTAGATGCCAGTAAGGATAACGGTGGAAAACTCGGCTGGGTGACGGAAAACCATCTACCGCGCGAAGTTGCTCGCAAAGTTCGCACCCAAGATGTTAATGTTGTGTCGACTCCAGTCAATACCTCACTTGGATATTATCTGGTGCTGGTGAATGATGTGCGAAAAAAGGACGACGTTCAAACACTTGAAGAAGTTCGTGATCTCATCGAGTGGAGAATTCGTGCAAAATCTCGCGAAGATGATTATAAAAAGCTGATTAATCAGCTCAAAGAACAACAGGATGTTGTTATAAACTGGAATTATCTCGATTCCTTAAATTGGGAAAGAAAATAATGAATTTAAAAAAGATGATGAGATGGAGCACGTTTTTGATCGCGATCTTTTTCGCATCACTCGGTTCCGGTCAGGAGTTACTTGATCGCATCGTTGCCATTGTGGATGACGAGATCATTCTGGAGTCCGAAGTCACTCAAACGGCATGGCTGATGCTCATGCAAATGGGCCTCGATCCGCAACGGAATCCCGACAAGTTTCTCGAATTCCGCAAAATGGCGGCGCAAAATATTGTGACCAAAGAGCTGCTGGTCATCCAGGCGGATAAGGATACGGTCGAAGCCAACGAAGCCGAAATCGAACAGCACCTGCAACATCAAATGCAGCTTGCCATTCAACAAGCTGGTGGCGAGGACAAACTTGAAGAAGTCTTTGGCATGACGATGTCGCGAATTCGCCGAAATTATCGCGAGGATATTGAAAAAGAACTGCGCGCCAAAGCCGTTCAGGATCAAAAGTTGATGAATGTGACCGTCAACAGCCGCGAGGTGAAAGAGTTTTTTGAGACGATGAAAGATTCGTTGGGAAGCAGAAACGAAACGGTGGATTTGAGCCATATTCTCATCGAAACCAAAGCGGGTGAAACGGCGCGAATGAATGCAATGGAAAAAGCCATTCAGGTTCGACGAGAACTCGTCGAAGGCGGCGATTTCGCCGAACTGGCAAAAGAATATTCGGATGATCCCGGCTCGGCTGCCCGTGGCGGTGATCTCGGATTTATGGCGCGCGATGATTTTGTGCGCGAATTTGCGGAAGCGGCCTTCCAGTTGGAAGCCGGTCAGCTCTCCGATATCGTCGAAAGCCAATTCGGTTTTCACATCATTCAAATGATTGAACGACGCGGAGAAAAAATTCATACGCGTCATATATTGATTTCCATCAAACCGACGAAACAGGATGAAATTGACGCGGCGGAAAAAATTAAGGATGTGTACCGTCAGCTTGAAGAAGGCGGCGACTTTGCTGAACTGGTCGTAAAATACTCTGACGATGAATCGTCCAAATACGACCGCGGCCATCTCGATACTTTTGAAGTCAATGAACTTCGTCAAATGGAAATGGGCAAGGAGCTGCTCTTTGCGCTGAACGGCGTGGGAATCGGCGAATACAGCGAACCGGTAAAAACGGTTTATGGGTTTCATATTCTCAAACTGAATGCCAAAGATCAAGCGCGCGAATTTAGTCTCGAAAAAGATTATGACAGAATCGAACAGATGGCCCTCACCTGGAAACAACAAAAAGTTCTGGAAGAATGGCTCGCCCAGATGAAAAAAGAGGTATACATCGAGTACAAAGATGATAAATTGATGTGATGTCATATGCTTCGTTAAAAGCCGGTACACGCCGGCTTTTTTTGTCTTGGTGTGATTGTTGGAACGTAACTCGTATGAAAATTTCTTTTTCCACATTATTTGTTGTGGTTCTCCTGTGTTCCACGTTGAACGGCCAAACCGTGCAAAGTCAGGTCGATTTCCAAATCGCCCGGCTCAAGTACAGTGGCGGCGGCGATTGGTATAACGATCCGTCCAGCTTGCCCAATATGATGGAGTACGTGCGTGCGAATACGAGCATCCGCGTGGCGGACAAAGATGTCAACGTCTCCCTAAATGATGAAGATCTGTTTGCCCATCCGTTTTTGTTTATGACCGGACACGGACGAATTTCTTTTTCCGAGCGCGAAGCGCAACGCCTGTATACTTTTCTTACAAATGGCGGATTTTTATACGCGGATGACGATTACGGGATGGATGAGTATTTTCGTCGCGAAATGAAAAAAGTTTTTCCCGATAAGGAGCTGGTCCAAGTGCCGTTCTCACATCCGATTTTTCACTGCCATTTTGATTTTTCCAACGGATTGCCGAAAATTCACGAGCATGACGGCGGTCCGCCGCAAGCGTTTGCCTATTTTCACAACGGACGCATGGTGGCTTTTTACAGCTTTAATACCAATATTTCCGATGGCTGGCCGGATCCGCAGGTTCATGGTGATCCGCCGGACGTTCGCGAACGCGCCTTTCAAATGGGCACCAATATTATCATTTACGCCATGACACAATGAGCAGAACAACACCTATATATAACAACCTCGTTTCGAATCTGAGGGGCTTTCATCAAAAAGAGCAAAGCGTCAGGGCACTGGTCAATGCGCTGCTTTTTTTAATGTGTGCAGCGCCTCTATTTTTCCTTTTTGTTTGTGTTGAATCCGTTTTTCAACTTTCTTCAACCGGACGGTTTGTTCTGCTTGTGCTGATGCTCGTCTGTTTTTTTGTCGTTGCGGCTATTTTCCTCGGACGCATGGTTTCCGCCCTGCGAACCATGGTCAAGCCGAACATGATTGTCGTGGCGCAAAAAGTTGGCGGGTATTATCAGGATGTTGATGACCGCCTGATCAATGCCTTGCAGTTGTACGAAAATTCGGAACGCGATAAAGATCGCTATTCCATCGACCTGGTTGAAGCGGCGCTTGGACGTGTCGGCCATGTTTTGGAAAATGAGGATTTTTCTTCGCATGTTGATTTGGCGCCTTTGCAGAAAGCCGGCAAACACGTTGGTTTGATCCTGACCGCCGTGTTGATCCCGTTCTTCGTATTCAACAGTTTTTTCTTTTCCGGTTTGAACCGGCTTTTCCATCCGAAGCAGAATTTCAAAACGGTCAATCGAATACAGTTTGCCGTCTCACCCGGGACTACCCGGATTCTTAAAGGCGAAGATGTTCCACTCACGGTCTGGGTGTCGGACAGCACGGCCAGATCGCTCGTTCTTCATCTGGCCAATCAGATAAACACATCGAACGTTGCCCTGTCCCGTGCGCTCAATGATTCATTTTCGTACGTGATTCCAAACGTGCGCGACACGCTGCACTACCATATCTCGCTCAACGAACAACGTTCCGAGACTTTTACGATTTTTCCAATTGAACGACCGTTGTTGCGAACATTATCCGTGCATGTTTCGCCGCCGGCTTATTCGGGCCTTGAGCCATTCTTTTTGGAGGACAATATTGGCGACATTAATGCGCTAAAGGGCTCAAAAATTAAACTCTCCGGCCTCGCCAATAAAAATTTGCAATCGGCGGACATTGTTTTTGACGAACAGCACACCAAAGCGCTCGATGTTTTTGGGCGACGAATTTCAACCGAATTTATCGTGCAAAAAGACGGCGCTTATTCGATCCATCTTTTAGATGAGAGGGGCAACGATGATCTTTCGCCCATCACCTACACAATAAATATCATCCCGGATAACTATCCGATCGTGCGCATTGTTTCTCCCGGCCAGGATATCGACCTGGATGAGAATATGACGATCCCGCTGGCTATCGAAGCTGAAGATGATTACGGTATTTCGCAGCTTTCTCTCGGGTATCAGCTCATTCCGAATGGTGAGGGCGAGGTGGATTCGGCAAGATTTGTCTTTAGTGATATTTCCGGATTTGATGCTGGTGAAGATCAACTTCGCGTCATGCTCAATTGGGA
>CAYSNA010000070.1:0-16645 GCA_964432185.1 uncultured Cytophagia bacterium | reverse complement strand
ATTACAAAGCGTAAAAAGGAGAATATCTATGACACGCGTCCTGTTCACCACCCTGTTCTTGCTCGCACTCTCACTGTCTGTTTTTGCAGGCGACCTGGATGATGTGCATCTATTCCAAAACTTTTTTCGTGACGCTACTATTGCATCCAATCCCTATGGGGAAGGGTATTTGAATTTTAACAGCTATGAATACGGCAGCATAACGGATCTGGCCGTTCGCGGCGGTTACGGGATCAATACAAATTTGGAAGTCAATGCCAACCTCGGTTTTCGAAATTTAAACCCGGAAAGTGGTGACGGTGAATCCGGCCTGACCGACCTGATGGCTTCGGGCCGTTATCTCGTCATGAACCAAAATGGTTTTCGCGTCACCGCCGGCGGTTTTGTAACCCTGCCGATTGGTTCTGAGGATATCGGAGCAAGTCGATTGAATTTCGGCGCGTTCGGCGCGACCCGTTACACGTTGAACAACGGTTTGGTCATTACCGGCACGCTCGGACTCGATTTTGACGAAACAACCAATGTCGAATACAAAGGCGGCGGCATCGAATTTGTCAATGGCGAACTCATTTATACCGAGCCGGAAATCAAAGAGACGACGGAATACGAAAACTCGCTTGTGCTTGGCGCTGGTGTCATCTACCCCTTCAGCGATGTCCTGGCGATTGTTGGCGAATTCATGATGAAAAGTAATGCCGATTACAGCATGCTGAGCGGCGGCGTCGATTATACGCTGGCCAATGGTGGACGCGTTCGCGGCGCTCTCGGCCTCGGCCTTGATGATTATGCGCCCGACGTCATGCTGCTCGTCAGCTATTTGATGTCATTTTAATCAAATCATCCGTTTCTCACTTTTCAAACTGAAAAGAATTTAATACATTCCTCTGTTGTCTTTTTTCCATACCGACAAACCAAAACGTGGATTGTCGATCCTATGGAAAAAAGACAACTTTTTTTATCAACCTTTTTACATTTATTTTCTATCCTGCAACGTGCAAATTGACTTTTTCACATTATCGAACAACATGGCGATTTGTCTCGTACAGGAATAACGATTATTCAGCAATTCGTCCGGACTGGTAAAAAATCGCGATCTCGATGTACTTGATTTTTCAAAGTAAAAAAAGATCGCAACCGTTAACCATATTCAAAACCTAACGAGCTGATGAACCACTCATGACCGATCCAAAATTATTTTACCGGGAAATGGATGCCCTGTTGGCGAGCATCCGCATTGAGCCCTCCGAAGGCAATTTGATCACCAACATCATCTCTATTTTACACACAACGTTCTCGGCCACGTTAAACATTGAATGCGGCCGCATCTATGAGCGACGAGACCAGGAGTTTGTGCTGGTGTATCCGGAGGACAGATTTTCAAACTGGAATCCGACATTAGCGGTCGAGTCCGAGACCATCCAGTTGGCGTTGAACCATCGCAGTTATATTTATGACGAACCGAGATTGAATCGGTCGTTTTTTAAAACGCCGCCGGAATTTGCGCCGCACCAAACCTCCATCATCGTACACAACCAGGATGAACAATGGATGCTGGTTTTTCAGCTCAAACCGGGGTGGGTGCGAGAAGAGACCAGTCTTTTTTTAAATGCGGTGCGTACGTCGCTGAATTACCGCCTTTTTACCGATACGATCGGCGGACGCCTTGAACAGGCGGTGCAAATTCAAAAAAGTTTGTTGCCGAAGAATGCTCCGAAAATCGAAGGATACGATATCTACGGCCATTCGCAACCGGCCGAACTCGTCGGCGGTGATTTTTATGATTATTATGATTTTGAAGACGGCAGTTTTGGCGTGAGTATCGGCGATGCCAGCGGGCACGGCATTCCGGCGGCGCTTTTGGTGCGGGATGTTGTCATAGGTTTGCGAATGGGATTGGCGCGGGAGCAACGCCTGGTGTTCACCCTGCAAAAATTGAACGGCGTCATTCAACGAAGCACCTATTCAACCAACTTTGTTTCGCTGTTTATCGGCGAGCTTGAAAACGATGGCCACCTGTTTTACGCCAACGCCGGGCATCCGGGCCCGATGCTGGTCACGCCTACGGGCACGTTCGATCTGGACGCCACCGGCATCACGCTGGGCTTTTTGCCGGACATGAAAATGTCGCGTTCGCACGCGCACATCCCGCCACACAGCACGCTCGTCATGTTCACCGACGGCATTATTGAGCGAGAAAATGAGAGCGAAGAGTTGTATGATCGCGAGCGCCTAAAAAAATTGATTATTGAAAACCGAGACAAGAGCGCCAAAGAGTTGTGTCATTTAATTTTTGCCGAGGTATTCTCGTTTGGCCATAAAACCGCCTGGGCTGATGACGCCACCGTGGTGGTGATCAAGCGGTTATCGGCGTAATTTTATCTGCCCCGCAGGTCAATCACCGTAATTTCCGGCCGCGATAAAAACCGCAGCGGCAACATCACCGTGCCCAATCCGCGGTTGATGTACAACGTCGTTTTATCAAACTGAAAAATCCCCTCGTGATATTTCCGCCCCATTTTTGTGCCGACGACCACCGGGCCGATCACCGGAATTTTAATCTGACCGCCATGCGTATGGCCGCACAGTTGTAAATCGATACCGGCCGAGGCCGCCCACGGCACAATGTCCGGCGCATGCGCCAGCAGAATGGTAAAGTCGGAATCCGGGATGCTTTTTTTCAACCACGGCACAGCTTTGCCTTCAAAATTAAAATCAACCCAGCCGAAGGCATCGCCGTCTTGAAAATTATCAAAAAACAGCGTATCGCCGTTCGCCGTCTGAACGCAGAGATCATCAAAAAAATTGCGATTTTTGCCGTGGCTCCACAGACCAATCGTGCCGCCCGCACATCGCGCGGTCGTATCCACGGCATCAGCCTGCCATTCTTGCGGTTCAGTATCGCCCTGCCGCCACATTTTTACCTGCATGCGATTGCCCGTTTCGACGGCGCCGCAAGACACTTTGAAATTATACCAGGTGTTTTTCTGCACGGTAAAATCGAAAGTAGTGAGACCGTCAAGCTGTTTGACGCCGTGCGGCGAGAGGACAAATTTTTGCCAGCCGGACAAACGCCGAACACGGTAATAACGATCATATCCTTTATCAAACTGCGAATAAAAAGTGAGACCGATGCCGCTCTCATCCGGATTGGCCTGGCAAAACCGGCCGGTGAATGTATAATTGGACCACTGGTCGCGATTTTCACCCACCAGCACATGGCTATAGGAATTTTTAAAAGAGAACCAGGATGACAGATAAAAATTGGTGCTGTCGCCGCGCACGGCAAACTCGTTGGCTTCCCACCGGGAAAAGCCGGGGTAATCGACTCCGAGCAGATGAATTCGCCGGCCATAACGTTCGATGGTCGAGGCCGAATTGACCAGCACAGTCACATTGTCATTATGCATGGCGTCGAGAAAAATATCGCTCACTTCCTTATCGTTGCTGAAATCGTTATTGCCACGGCTGAGATAGACGCCGTACGGCGCCTGCAACAGCGACAGGAATGTGCGAATTTCATCGATACGTTCGGGCAATCGGGTGCGGGCGTTCTCCCCTTCAAAATCATCGCGATGCTTGAAAAAATCGCCGGTCACCAGAATAACATCCGGATGCAACGCATTGACCTGTTCGGCGATTTTTCGTTCGTAATCCGTCAACGTTTTTAGATGAAGATCGGAAATATGCACCAGACGAAGACCGGGAAAATCAGCCGGGAACTTTTCAGACGGCAGAGTCACATACTCAACCTGGAGATGAAATCGTTCAATAAAATACGCATAGAAAAAAAACGCGCACGCGCTGACAAGAAGCAAAATTGAGAGTTTGACCAGTTTCATATTCTTGTATGTTTATTGGCAAAAGCAGGTTGATTTGTTATATCATTCCATCGAAGCGCGCGCTGTTGTGTACGGTGATCCGCAACGCCGTCGCTGCGGAATGTTACGCATGCCGCCGGCAAATTGCAATACTTTTTACCGACCAGGGATTTTTATGCCAAAAGCAATTTGTGGAATTCTCGCGAAAACGCAGGTGTTAATTCTACAACTAAAATGAATAAACAGGAGAGGATTTCCATTCATGGCCGAACTACACAACCCGCTTCGCGATGGCATGCGACTCAAGCGTTCTGCTGAACCTAGCACGCTGATCATTTTGGGTGCAACGGGAGACCTGACAAAACGAAAACTCATTCCTTCGCTCTACAGCCTTTTTTTGGAAGGACTTTTACCACAAGATTTTCGCATCATTGCCTTTGCGCGCCGAGACAAGGACGATGACATTTTCCGCGCCGACATGGAAGAGGCGCTGAAACGATATCACGGCGACATAGCGAATATGGACGCCATGCGACGCTTTTTGGCGCTGATCCATTATCACAAAGGCGATTTTAATCAACCGCAGCCGCATTTTGAGCTGGCGGAGGTGTTGGAAAAACAGGAGAAGGAACGCGGCATTGCGGACAATCGCCTGTTTTATTTGTCCACACCGCCATCCACCTATGAAGCGATCATTAACAATTTAAAGAGCGCCAAACTGAATCGCAGCAAAAACGGTTGGGCGCGCGTCATTATCGAAAAACCGTTTGGGCAGGATTTGAAAACTTCCATCGAGCTGAGCAACGTGGTCGACAATGTTCTGAAAGAAGAACAAATTTATCGAATTGATCACTATCTTGGTAAAGAGACGGTGCAGAATATTTTGGTTTTTCGATTTGCCAACGGCATTTTTGAGCCGGTGTGGAATCGCCGTTATGTGGATCACGTGCAAATCACCGTTGCCGAAACCCTCGGCGTTGAAGGCCGCGGCAATTTTTACGAAGAGACCGGCATCACGCGCGACATTGTGCAAAACCACGCACTGCAACTCTTCTGCCTTTTTGCCATGGAACCGCCGGCAGCGTTCGATTCCAATGCTGTGCGAGACGAAAAAGTCAAAGTGCTGCAAGCCGTCAAGCAGTTCCGCGAAGAGGACGTAGACAACATGGTTGTCCGCGGTCAATACGCCGCCGGTTCGCTGATGGGGCAGCATCTTCCCGGATACAAAGAGGAAGATGGCGTTTCACCGGTATCGACGACGGAAACCTATCTGGGCGCGAAATTTTTCGTTGATAACTGGCGCTGGGCCGACGTGCCGTTTTACATTCGTTCCGGCAAACGCTTGCCCAAACGGGTGACGGAAATCGCCATCCACTTTAAACATGCGCCGCTGCAAATGTTTAGCGAAAAAGACCGCTCGCAATTCGGCTCGAACGTGCTGGCGCTGCGCATCCAGCCGGATGAGGGCATTTCCCTTCGCTTTGATTCCAAAGTGCCGGGCCCGTCCAGTTTGATTCGTCCGGTTACCATGGATTTCCGCTACGGCACCAGCTTTGGCCAAAAAACGCCGGACGCCTATGAACGTTTGCTGCTCGATGCGCTGCTCGGCGACCCGACATTGTTCACCCGTTCGGATGAAAACCAGATGGCGTGGCGGCTGCTCGATCCGATGTTCTCTCGCTGGAAAGATCAGGGACAAATCGACTTGCCGCAATATTCCATCGGCACCTGGGGACCGGTTGAGGCCGATCAACTGTTGCAGCGGGACGGCCGCGAATGGAGGCGCCTATGAGTCAACAGGCCAACAAAGTGCAGATTGGCGAGCGCGTTGCCCTTGATAAAATAGAATCCGCCTTCCGGCAATTCTGGCGAAATTCCGCCGGCAGCGACAGCAGCGAGGCGGTACTCAAAGCCAGCACGCACAATCTTATCATTTATGTGGAAGAGAAAGCACAATACGAAGAGCTGCTCGACGGCATTCACGAAATCATCTCGCACCATCCCGGCCGGATGATCATCGCCTTTCTCGATCCGGAGAGCGGCGCCGATGATATTGAGGCGCACGTGTCCGCCTATACCAAAAAGACCAAAGAGGGATTGACGCAAATTTCCGCCGAGCTGATCATTTTAAAAACCGGCGAGCCCGGTTCCTGGCACTTGGCCGGCGCCATTTTGCCATTGCTGCTGCCCGACCTGCCGGTCTATTTCTGGTGTACATCCATTTGCGCCCTGCGCAATCCAAACTTTAACACGCTGCTGAATTATACCGATCGCCTCATCATCACCACACCGGACGAGTACGAATCGCTCGACGACATGGGCCAGGCGATGAAACGCATCAAAGCTCTCGAACGTGAATGCAATATCAGCGACATCAGTTGGTCGGCGCTGACGAGCTGGCGAGAAGCCATAGCGCAGTTTTTCGATTCCGAGCAGAATCATAAATATCTCGGTCGCCTCGACGAACTGGAGATCACCTATAGCGGCGACAAGCTGTCGAACCAGGCCTTTTTGATGGCCGGATGGCTGTCATCCCGCTTGGCGCATGTATCGAGCACGCCGTCGCTGGATGACGATTCCACCATCTACTTTAAACGGCAGACCGAACAGCTCCCGGTCAAAATTCGCAAAAAAAAATTGAACGGTTTTAACGGTTTGTACAAGATCAAGCTGTTTGCGGATGACAATGAGAAATCGGTTATTTTTACCGCCACGAGACACAAGGAAAATCGCATCCAGACAACCGTGCAAAAAGGCGGCACGCTTTTATCCAGTGTGGATATTTCTCTCGTCCGCAAAACGAAAATTGAGTTGCTGTGTAACGAGCTCGATTTTCTCAAACAAGATTCCATTTACCTTGCGGCCTGTAACAGTATTTCAGAGTATATAAATGAGAGATGACATAAAAATCCTGAATGATAAAGAGAGTCTCGGCCTGTTCGCGGCGGATAAATTTGTCGAACTGTCCGAGCGTTATATAAAACAGAACGGCAGGTTCAGCGTTGCGCTCTCCGGCGGCTCAACGCCGAAAATCTTCTACGATAAACTGGTGCAATTTTATGCGAATGATGTGCACTGGAATTATATCGATTTTTTCTGGAGCGATGAACGTTTTGTGCCGTTCGACCACCCGGACAGCAACGGTGGTTTGGCGTACAACCATCTGCTCGGGCCGATGGAGATTAGCGAGGAACACTACTTTCCAGTGCCGACCTCCTATCCCAGCGCCGCGCAAAGCGCCATGGAGTACGAGGAAACCATTCGCAATTATTTCAGTGCTCCATCCACCATACCGGCGTTTGATTTGATTTTTCTCGGCATGGGTGATGACGGCCACACCGCATCGCTGTTTCCCGGCACCAAAGCCTTGAACGAAACGCGGCGAATCGTCTCGGCCAACTATGTCGATAAATTTGAAAATTGGCGCATCACCTTTACTTTCCCCCTGCTAAATCAGGCCAAAAATGTCATATTTCTCGTTGGCGGTGCGGACAAGGCCGAGGTCGTCAAAAAAATTCATGATGAAGGCAATCAGACATATCCTTCAGCATTGGTAAAGTCGGCAAACGGCAAGCTCCTCTGGCTGCTCGATGCTGAAGCGGGTAAAAGATTGAGCCGATAACGCTTTTAATTGACAAATTCCTTCCTTATCTTTTTCTCTTGAAACGAGCAGTGTACCTGCTCGTTTTCTTTTGTATAATCAACGATATTTATAGAGGTTCAGAATGAACGATTTAGGACACAAACTGACGTCCATTGCCGAGGATATTGTTCAGACCTACGAGACTGACGGCGGCATCAACCGGATCGACGGCGTCAATTTGCCGGCAACCGAACCGGTTGTCGATATTTTGGATGACATGATGCAGATTCTGTTTCCCGGTTACTTTGGTGAACGCGTACCGGCGCGCTCGAATATTTTATTTTTTGTCCAGAGCGGCATTGATTCGCTCTTTTTACGTTTGCTGGAAGAATTCAAACGCGCCTGCCAGTACGCGCAATCCATTGGCCAGTTCGAAGGCGAAATCACCAAAACCACCTGCGAAGAAAAAGCGCTGACCTTGATTGCCTGCATTCCCGACATTCGGGCGATTTTAAAATCCGATATTCGATCCGGTTACGAGGGCGATCCGGCCAGCCGCTCCATGGAAGAAATCATCTCGTGCTACCCGTTTGTCTATGCCATCGCGACGCATCGGATTGCGCACGAAATTTACCGCATGGACATTCCGCTCATCCCGCGCATCATGTCCGAATGGGCGCATCGCCGCACCGGCATTGACATCCACCCCGGCGCCAAAATTGGCCACAGTTTTTTCATCGATCACGGCACCGGCGTGGTCATTGGCGAGACGGCGGACATTGGCAACAATGTGAAAATTTATCAGGGTGTGACCCTCGGCGCTTTGAGTTTTCGCAAGAATGCGGATGGCAGCATCAAAAAAGGCGGCAAACGCCACCCCACCATTGAAGACGATGTGACCATTTATTCCGGCGCCACCATTCTTGGCGGCAAAACGGTCATTGGCCGCGAGAGCGTCATCGGCGCCAACACCTGGATCACCGCCTCGGTGCCGCCGCAAACGCGCGTGACCTTTCAGGAAAATCAAATGTATAAATCAAAAAATGATTAAAAGGAAAAGGGCTGCCAAAGATTGACAGCCCTTTTTTGGGGAAAAGAGGGGTTATCCTATTTAATCTCTATCTGGCGCGGTTTTTCTTCCTCCGCCTTGGGAAGCGTCAGATGCAGTACGCCATCGTGGAACGCGGCGTTCACCTTGTCCATCTCGACCTTGGTCGGCAGGGTGAACGAACGTGAAAACGCGCCGTAGATTCGTTCCATGCGATGATAATTGGCATCGTCCTCGGCTTGCTCGCGCACTTTTTCACCGCTAATGCTCAACACATTATCACGGATTGAAATTTTAATATCCTTTTTCGTCATGCCGGGTAATTCCGCATACACATCAATTTTATCCGGATTTTCTTTAATATCCACGCTCGGATGCCACGCGGACATTGATGCTGATTCTTCGGAATCCTGAAAGAAAGAATCAAACATACGGTTCATTTCCCGCTGCAGGGAATTCACCTCTTGCCAAGGTTTCCAACGTACGACAGTCATGGTTATGTCCTCCTATTAAGAAATCTTTATTTCTTGCGCTTTTGCTTGTTCCTGTTTTGGAAGCGTGACTTTCAAAACACCATCAATCAGCTCGGCGTTGATTTTTTTAACATCAACCTGAGCCGGCAAAGCAAAGCGACGACAAAATTTTCCAAAAACGCGCTCGCTCTTGTGCGCATTCTCATCCTTTTGGGATTCGTTTTGTACTTTTTCACCTTCGAGCGAAAGGATTTTATCTCGCACGGTGAGCTTGATATCCGCTTTTTTCAGTCCCGGCACGTCGGCATAAAGTACGATATTTTCTGACGTCTCTTTTACATCGACAGCCGGAAGCCAATTGCCGCGGCACTCGATTTCATCGTTCTGCGGTTGAACACCCGCGCGCTGGGAGCCGCGGTTAAACATAAAATCATTTGATGGATGAACTGTTCTATAATACATTGTATCACTCCTGGTTTTTGTTTTTCTGTCCTGGATGATTCAAACCATGTGCCAAAACAATAACAAGATTTAGAGCTTTAATTTTATTGCACTTGAACCAGAGTAAAAATAACACCGGTTTTTTGTCAGATTGACAACATCCCTTGCCACTCGTTTATTTTTGGCAGAAATTCATAAACTTTGACAGGAACGGCTGTCAGACCGCGACGGTTCATCGACATAAAACAAAAAACGCCCGCGATAAATATCACGGGCGTTCCAGCACACTCGCTGCTATAATGTATTTGCCCCGATTTTCAAACCGGATTGTGTCATTCTACCTTTGACGATAATGCACTTCGGAAAGCTGCCGCAACGTTTCCGCCGCTTTTTCTGCAGAAATATCGCGCTGCGCCTCCGCCAACAATTCGTAGCCCACCATAAACTTGCGGATGGTGGCCGAGCGCAACAATGGCGGATAAAAATGCGCATGCAACTGCCAATGCGATTTATCGCTGCCGTCGTATGGTTGGCCGTGCCAGCCCATGGAATAGGGAAAACTCACCTCAAAGAGATTGTCATACTTGGATAGGAATCGTCTCAGGATATCCGCCAGATCATGTTTTTGCGCGTCGTCCAAATCCGGCAATTGCGTGACGTGACGCTTCGGCAGCAGCAACGTCTCGTACGGCCAGACCGCCCAGAACGGCACAACAACCAGCCAGTTGTCATTTTCCGCGACGATACGCTCTTTTTTCTGCATCTCCAGTTCGCCATAATCGAGCAACAGCACTGAGCCGTGTTTTTCATAATAAGCTTTTTGACGTTCATCTTCCTTGCGCGCCTCATTCGGCAACGCGGTGCCGGCCCACAACTGGCCGTGCGGGTGCGGACTCGATGCGCCCATCATCGCGGTACGGTTTTCAAAAAGCTGGATCCACTGGTATTTTTCTTTGAGTTCGATCACCTGGCCAGCCCACCTGTCAATCACCGCGAGCACATCCTCGTGCGAAAATTCGGGCAGGGTCAAATCATGCCGCGGCGAAAAACAGATGACGCGCCCGGTCCCTTGAAGACTTTCGAGCTGCATCAACTCGTGTGCATTCTCAACCGCATAAGGTGTGTCCGGCAGCAAGGCCGCAAAATCATTGGTAAAAATAAAAGTGTGCTCATAATCGGGATTGGTTTCCCCATTGGCTCGCGTATTTCCCGGGCATAAAAAACAAGTCGGATCATGCACAAGCCGGTCTTCGGTGTCCTTTTTTTCGACCTGCCCCTGCCACGGTCGTTTGGTGCGATGCGGTGACACCAGCACCCAATCGCCGGTCAATGGATTAAAGCGTCTATGCGGATGTTCATTGACATCAAAATTCATCGTTTAACTCCCATTACAAAAAAGGCCCTGGTTCAATTTATCCAGGGCGATTATTTTTATATAAAATATCCTACTTGAAGACGATCAATGTGGCCACGTTGCCGATGTGATAATACAAAAACGATCGTGCCCGCCTCCGGTGTCTTTTTCAATGGAATAATTATAGCCAATCCCGTCGATAAATACAAGATGGAAATACATCGGCCTGTGGAATTCTTCTTTTTAGCAGAAAATCTCGACCAACGCAGTGTTCGTTCCTTTTTCGCCATGGCCGATTTTGCCGAAAATTCTCAACACGATTGATAATATGTTATCCTGTTTGGCAATGCTAGACTTGGCAGTGTTCAACAACAGCGCACGCCGGCAAAATTGCGGTTGAATTTTAAATTATTCATAACAATATTGTCACAAAAAAAGCGCCTTCAAGGTGCTATCCTGCTTTTGCCCACTTTCACAAAGGATCTGGAATGAATAAATGCTACAATTTTCTGATCGTTATTCTCGCGTTGCTCATGAACAGCGCAGCAATGTCACAGACCGTCGATCCGTCGTACGAGATCGGCACGTGGCAGGGATTTCGTTCGGCAGCGGTGTCTTTCACCTTTGATGACAGCACGCCGAATCAGTTCAGCAAGGCCATCCCTCTGTTTAACGAGTTTAATTTTAGATTGACCCTATTCACCGCCACGCGTACGTCCTGGATCGGTCCGCCCAATTGGACAAAGCTGCAAGAGGCCGCGTCGCAAGGTCACGAGATCGCCTCGCATACGTTGTCGCATACGTCGTTTGCCGACCTGAGCGATACAGATGAGGAAAATGAATTGCGAGAGAGTCGCGACGACATAAATGCCCATATTAACGGACAAAAATGCCTCACGCTGGCGTATCCGTATTGCGTGACCGGCGACAAGACGTTGTGCACACAATATTATTTGGCCGCCAGAATCTGTTCGGGACAAATTGTCTCGCGTAATCCATCAGATTTTATGGCGATCAGCTCCATCGTCTGCGGCACCGAAGGATCGGTAAAAACCGCTGATCATTTTATCAGCCGAGCCAATTCGGCGGTCAAATCAAAAGGCTGGTGCGTGTATCTCCTGCACGGCGTTGATAATGACGGCGGCTGGTCGCCGGTGACCTCGGAAACGCTGCGGGAAACCTTGGACCACTTTAAAGACAATCCGAATGAGTATTGGGTCGATACGTTTGCCACTGTCGTGTTATACATTAAAGAGCGAAATGCCGCGTCAATCACCGAGCTGGCCGTTGACGAGTCCAGCATCACCCTGCAGGTGACGGACACACTGGATGACGACACTTATGATGTACCGATATCCATCCGTCGAGTTTTGCCGGCGGGATGGCCGGCGGCCACGGTGCAGCAAAACGGGCAGCCCGTTGCCTCGGACATCATCGAGCTTGAAGGCCGGCACTTTATTCAGTTTGACGCTGTTCCGGATGGCGGTGATGTGATCCTTGCAAAAAGCAGCGACACAGCCGTTGATCAGCGCGGCGCGTTTTTTACTCCATCTTTTTTCTCGTTGCACAATTACCCAAATCCGTTCAATCCGACAACGACCATCGAATTTGAACTTGTCGAAGCGGGAAAAGTGAACCTGCAAATTTTTGATGCTCGAGGCCAGAGTGTGCAAACACTGGTGAATGAGGAACTGGTCCAAGGTCGATATACAAAAACTTTTTATGCCGGCGATGCTGCGGCGGGCGTCTACTTTTGCCGTCTCAAAACAACCAATCGGATTCAGGTTCACAAAATGGTGCTGTTGCCCTGATCGGCACTATAGAAAAATGTCGATCCGATAACGTACAAATTCATATTTATCAGAAAAGATAAACAATAACAGGTGAGCACGAAAAAGATGGCAGAGCTCTCCCGAGAATTTCAGATTTTTGCCAAACCGGCCGGTGCGCGATGCAATTTAATCTGCCAATATTGCTATTATCTTGAAAAAGAACAGCTGTATTCGCACAAAAGACCGTTTCGCATGTCCGAAGAGTTGCTCGAGATCTACATTAGACAACATATCGAGGCGTCGACAGAGCCGCTGATTCATTTTTCCTGGCACGGTGGTGAACCGACGATCCTCGGGCTGGACTACTTTCGCACCATTGTCGCTTTGCAGCAGAAATATCGTCCCGATGGACGAACGATTATTAACGGCATTCAAACGAACGGCACGCTTTTAAAAGATGAGTGGTGCCGATTTTTAAAGGAAAAAAACTTTGCCGTCGGCCTTTCTCTTGATGGCCCGGCTGAGTGGCATGATATTTTTCGGACGGATCCATCAGGCAAACCAACGCACGAACGAGTGCTCAGGGGATACAACCTGTTGCGCCATTACGATGTGCCGTGCGAAATTCTTTGCGTCGTCAATGCCGCGAACGTTCGTTTTCCATTGGAGGTCTATCGTTACTTAAAAAATCTGAGAGTCCGCTACATAACCTTCATCCCGCTGGTTGAGTCTGCCAAGGCGGGTGGTCTCGTCGAACCGTTCTCTGTGCCGGCTGAGGCTTATGGCGATTTCCTCATCGCTATTTTTGAAGAGTGGTCAGCGAACGACATCGGAGAGGTCAAGATTCAGATTTTCGAGGAAGCCGTACGAACCGCCTTCCGACAGGAGCATACGTTATGCATTTTCAAACAAACATGCGGCGGCGTGCCTGTTGTTGAGCACAACGGCGATTTTTACTCGTGCGATTTTTTTGTCGATGAGACTCACCGGCTTGGCACGATTCGCGACGTTCACCTGGCCACGCTGCTCGACAGTCCGGCGCAAAAAAGGTTCGGTCTGAACAAGCAAAAGAGTCTCCCCCGTTACTGCCGCGCGTGCGACGTGCTGGACATGTGCAACGGGGGTTGTCCTAAAAACCGTTTCATTCACACACCGGATGGAGAAAGCGGCCTGAATTATTTGTGCGCCGGGTATAAAAAATTCTTTCGATTTTGTCGGCCATTTGTCGAGCAGATCGCCTCGCTGTGGCAACGACACAATAAACAAGATTGAAAAAACCAGTTTAGAGTACACCAGTTTTCAAACGGCGCCAAGCGAAAATCAGCTTTTCAGTTTCTCGTTAAAAAAGACCACAGTCCGTTTCCACGCAAGTTCCGCAGCGTCTTTGTTATAGCGTTCCGGATTATCATCATTGTTAAAAGCGTGCTGGGCGCCGTCGTAAACGTATATCGTGTACTCGATGCCCGCCTCCTTTAACGCTTTTTCAAAATCGGGAATCCCGGCATTAATTCGTTCATCGTCTCCGGCATAGTGCGCCAGAATCGGCGCTTTAATTTTGGGCACGTCCTCCGTGGCGGGTTGGCGTCCGTAATAGGGCACGGCCGCGTCCAGCTCCGGCGCACGCACGGCCACCTGATTGGTCATAGCGCCGCCCCAGCAAAAACCGGTGCAGCCGACTTTGCCGGTCGTGAGCGGATTGGTTTTGAGGTATTTGACCGCCGCGACAAAATTTTTCGTCGTCGATTCGTTATCGAGCTCGCGCATTTTGGTGCGCGCGGCATCTTCGTCGTCCGCCGGCGTGCCGCCAAGGGGCGATAACGCATCCGGCGCCAGCGCCACAAAACCTTCCAGCGCCAAACGCCGCGCCACGTCTTTGATGTGCGGCTGCAATCCTCTGTTTTCATGAATCACAATAACGGCCGGTAATTTATCCTCGCCCTTGGGTTTCGCCATATACGCGGAAACATCGCCGGTCTCGCCGGGATACGTCACCATTGTGCTGTCAAGTCGCGGATCATCCGCAGCGACAATTTCACCGCGCGCATCAAGGATCAGCAAAAGCGGCTGCACGGCCGCCGCACCGCCAACCAGCAGCGTTAATTTCTTGATAAACTCCCGACGCTCCACCTGCCCGCTTTTGAATTTGTCGTACAGATCAAAAATTTTCTGATCCATAACTCATCCTCCTGTTTTTATAAAGGCTGATTAATGATAGGAAAGATTCGGATCAAAAGCAAACGCATTGGATGGATAACCGAACGGCATGTATTATCAAAATTATTCTCGCACATAAAAGATTGCCTGCAGGAGAAATAACAATAATAATTTGTCCCGCATAGCCACAAGGAATTAGAGAAACTTGTGTGAACGAGTTCCATCCGGGAAGCCCGGGATGTTCTCGGCCGGACTTTTTTATTGACCATTCACACTTAAAAATTGAGCCAACTCGGAACGGGCCACGGGGTCCCAAAAAATCGCGATATCGTTCTGACCGGTTGAGCGTCGACCAAATAATTCATTGCTTTCGCGGCTGTGGTCGTTTATATTAAAAAAATCGCCTATACTACATCAAATTTAGACCAAGCGAAGCGGCGCAACAGCGTACTCTCACATGAAAAACAAACTATCCATCATCTATATCGTCTTTTTTTTGTCCGGCTTTACGGCGCTCGTCTACCAACTCGTCTGGATTCGCATTTTTGGCCTGGTTTTCGGTGTTTCTGTATTTGCCGTCAGCACAGTGCTCACCGCCTTTATGGCAGGACTCGCTCTTGGCAACCTGTTATTCGGTCGGTTGGTTGATCGTTCCAAACATCCGCTTGCGCTGTTTGGTTTCCTGCAATTGGGAATCGGATTGTTCGCGCTCATTTTTCCAATCAGTTTTCGACTTTTCGAATCCGCCTATTTGTCCGTGCATCACCTCGCTCCGGGCAGTTTTTACATCAGCAGTTTGATCCGTTTTGTCTTTTCGTTCCTTTTTCTTTTGCTGCCGACCACCCTGATGGGCGGCACATTGCCGGTCATCACGAGATATGTGGTCAAAAATTTCGACCGCCTTGGACGATCCGTTGGTCGATTGTATAGCGTGAACAATATTGGCGCCTTTCTGGGGTGTTTTGTTGCCGGATTTCTCCTGGTACATGTCCTCGGCGCAAAACAAACCATTGTCGCGGCCTCCCTCGTCAACCTGAGCCTGGCAGCGATTGTATTTTTGATGAACCGGCGCGATCCGGGCCGGAGCGGGCCATCGGAAACAAACAAACCGGCAGAACAGAGCCAAAATACAACCACCTACCCCGCACCTGTGATCAAACTGGTGTTGTGGGTGTTTGCCATCGAAGGCTTTACCACCCTGTCGTACGAGGTGGTCTGGACGCGAATTTTACTTGGCATTTCGTTTGATAAAAGCGTCTATTTCAGCGGCACGGTTATTTTGAGTTTTATTCTGGGATTATCGCTCGGAAGCTGGTTGATCACTATTGTTGTCGATCGCCATAAAAATCTGTTGGCGGTTTTGGGCGGGATTGAAATCAGCATCGGACTGCTGGCCATCATCCTGCTGCCGGTGTTCGCAAAAGCAGGAACTTTTCTTCAATCATTGCGACCGTTTTATGTGGATTCCTGGCTCACGCATCTTGGCCAGGAATATTTACTTTTTTTCCTCATCATGCTGCCGCCGGTCATTTTAATGGGGGCGACATTTCCAATTGTCAGCAAAATCTACACATCGCATATGCAGCACCTGGGGTCGCGAATCGGTTTCATCGGGGCGTTGGATACGGTCGGATCGATCTTTGGTTCATTTATCGCCGGTTTTATTTTTATTCCGTTTTTGGGTGTCGTCAATGCCGTGTTTTTCACGGCGGTCATAAATCTTGTTATTGGTCTTCTGTTGTTTTTTTATCATCCACACATGCGCCAAACCGCCAAATTTTCTATCGGAGGAGCCGCTGTTGGTTGCGCCGTTGTTCTTATGGTGCTCGTGCCCAAGGCCGATTATTTCCGCACCTGGCACATTGGTCAGCGTGAAGACCGCCTTTGTTATTACAAGGAAGGCGTTGCCGGCGCCATCTCGGTGTCCCAGGATTTGGAGGGAAACCGTATTTTATCGATCAATGGCGCATCATCCGGCGGCATCAGCCAGGGTGATCTGGAA
>CAYSNA010000069.1:0-16670 GCA_964432185.1 uncultured Cytophagia bacterium | reverse complement strand
TCGTTGAAGGAACAAACCTTGGCGCCGCATCGGATATTCAGGGTCAATACATCATCGCGCGAGTTCCGACGGGCGAACAAACAATCAAAGTCAGCTATTTGGGCTATAAAGAAGCGACGGTTCCTGTGACTGTTACGGCAGGTCAGAGTATCGAGCAAAATTTTACCCTCGAACAAACAAGTGTCGCTGGTGAGGAAGTTGTCGTGTGGGGCGCGCGCGCCAAAGGGCAGGCCCTGGCGCTGAATCAACAAAAAAATGCGCCCAATATAAAAAATATTGTCGCTTCGGATCAGATGGGCCGTTTCCCCGATGCCTCGGCGCCGGAAGCAGTGCAACGTATTCCCGGCATCTCGGTACAGCGGGATATGGGCGAAGGCCGCTACATCCAAATTCGTGGTGGATCGCCGCGAATGACCTCCGTGTCGTTCAATGGCGAGCGCGTGCCGTCACCGGAAGGCGGTGATCGCCAAATTGCTTTGGATGCGGTGCCGGTTGATGTGCTGGAATCCATCGAGGTGTCCAAGGCCATCACACCGGATATGGACGCCGATGCAATCGGTGGCGCTGTGAATCTGGTGACGAAACGCGCACCGGATCAACAACTTTTTCAGGCTGAAACCGCCGGCGGTTATGCGCCCATCCGCGGCCAGCTTTCGCCCAGCGGCTCCGTTACCTACGGCAACCGCTATTCGGACGGCAAAGTAGGGCTACTCCTTTCAGCTTCAGCAAACCGCCGAAATTTTGGCGCCGATGATGTGGAACCGGATTATGAATTTGAAGATCCGGGACTCGGCGATGACCAGTTGACCGAGCTGCAGGTTCGCCACTACACGCTCTGGAGAGCGCGCATGGGCGGTACCGGTATGCTGGATTACAAATTCGATAATAATTCCTACCTTTACTTGAGCGGCATTTATACTGAACTCCAGGATAATGAACAGAGAAGACGTCTGGTTCAGAACGTCGAAGATGGCGAACTCGAGTACCTGCACAAAAGCCGTCTCGAAAAACTGCGCTCCATGAACGTGACAGCCGGCGGTCAGCATCTCTTTGGTTCGGGCTATCAACTGGATTATCATGTGACCATGACCCAATCCGAAGAAGAAACGCCGCACGATCAGGAAATCATTTTTTTGCAGGAAGATGTGACGTTTAGTCCGGACATCAGCGACCCGGAAAACATCCGCGCCAATCCGGGCCCGGAATTTATCAATGGCGATTATTTTTTCGACGGTTTTGAACCGGCATCAAGCAACACAAAAGACACGGATTACGTCGGCGCATTGAACCTGGCGATTCCGTACCAATTGGCCAACACGGTTGGAAAACTCAAAGTTGGTTTTAAATATCGCGACAAGAAAAAGACACAGGAAGTTATTGAAAGCGAATATGGGCTGGCAGATGGCGCGGATGATATCCTGCTCTCTTCCACACATGATTCTGATTTTGAATTCTCCAATTTTGCCCCCGGCGATTATCCGTTCCCGTCGAACGTCACCTCCGAAGATTATGTCAACGATTTCCTCGATAACAATCGCGCTAACCTGGAAGGCGAGTCCGTCATCGATGCCGATGTTGAGGATTTTGAAGCGGACGAAAAAACAATCGCCCTCTACGCGATGACTGAAATCAACTTTACGCCGGAATTTATGCTGCTTCCCGGCCTTCGTTACGAAAAGACCGATGTGACGGCTTCTGGAAAAGAGTATGATTCAGAAACGGAGCTCATCACGCCGTCAACGGCGGAAAAATCGTACGGCAAGGTTTTCCCGATGGTGCACGCACGCTATCGCCTCACGCCTCGAACCAACGTTCGAGCTGCTTTTACGTCCGTTCTGGCGCGCCCCAATTATTTTGATATGGCGCCGTATCGTCTTCGAGATGACGAGGATATTGAGCTCGGCAACCCGAATCTGGATCCGACTTTTGCTTACAATTACGATTTAATGTTCGAGCATTACGCCCAGAGCATTGGCCTCATCTCGGCGGGTGTTTTCTACAAACAAATTGATGATCCGATCTTTAATTTTATGTGGGATAATGAGCTGGGCGGCGAAACCGTACAGCCGCAAAACGGCCAAGCCGGAAATATCACCGGCGTTGAGCTTGCGTTGCAACATCAAATGAAATTCCTGCCGGCGCCATTTGACGGCCTGGGTTTCTACGGCAACTATACCTACACCACCTCAACTGCAACGCTTCCCGGCGGACGCGAAGCCCAATTTGCGGGTCAACCGGATAACGTTTTTAACATCGCATTGAGCTATGAAAAAGGCGGGTTCTCCGGACAGATCAGTCTGAATTACCACGACAAGTATGTTCTGGAATATGGCGAAGATTCGGCGTCCGATTTATTCGTCAACACGCATTTGCAATTGGACATTGCGGCAAGCTATCGATTGTCGCAAAACCTCAATATTTTTGCCGAATTGGTCAATGTGACCAACGAGCCCTATCGCACCTATCTTGGTGTTGAAGATCGCCCGTATCAGTTTGAGTATTATCGACAATGGGGACGCCTCGGCATCCGCTACAGCATGTAAACCGACTGGTAAAAAATTTATATTGACTATACAAAGGAGATCGCTTTTTAGCGATCTCCTTTGTATTTTGGCCAAATCAATGGAGGAAGAATATGATCAAGAAAATGATTTTTTTCAGTTTGTGTGTTTCAAGTATTTTCTTTTTATCCTGCAGCACCCCGGAGCATCAGCTAAATATTTTTACTGTTGAAGAAGTCTATCAAACGGAGCGGGATGAACTCGTAAATATCGATTCTCCGGCAATCTGGTACGGGCCGAACGGCGAGCATTGGTTGATCGCCACCGCGAAAGAGGGTGATGCCCTGTACGTTTACAATGCCGCGGATGGCCAATTTATATCGCAAGTTGGTCAGTCTGGAACAGCGCCCGGACAATTGGCGCGACCAAACGGTATTTTCGTCATTGATGATCTTGCGGTTGTTGTTGAACGGGACAATCATCGCGTGCAGGTTTTTGCTCTGCCGGAATTTAATCACCTTGGTTTTATTGGCGATTCCTTGTTGATAAAACCCTACGGCCTGTTCGTGTACAAGTTGGAAAATGGCGATTACTCGTTGTATGTCACGGATAATTATGAAACAGCGGATGAGCACGTCCCGCCGGACGCCGAGCTTGGCAAACGCGTTCATATTTATAAATTTTCACTCACGGCAAATCAATTGGATTGGACGCTTGTCAAACAATGTGGCGAAACCAGCGGCGACGGCGTGCTGCGAATTGTCGAATCCATTTGGGGCGATGTTGAACATAACCGCCTGCTGGTTGCGGAAGAAGACGAAACACAATCATCGGTCAAAGTGTATGACCTGGAGGGCAATTTTACCGGTATTGTTTTTGGTCGGGATATTTTCAGCTATCAGGTTGAAGGCATTGCGCTTTATCAAACCGATGCGCAAAACGGTTACTGGATCATCACCGATCAAAGTCACGAGGACAATCGATTTCATATTTTTTCGCGAAAAGAATTTGACTACGTCGCGACGATCAAGGCGCCACACACCACAAATACCGACGGCATTTGGTTGGCGCAAGAACCTTTTGGCGATTTCAGCCAGGGTGCCTTTTTTGCTGTGCATAACGACGGAAACGTATCCGCCATAGATTGGGCGAACGTTTTAAAGACAACAGGTTTATCAGACTGATTCAACGATAACCGTTCAAGCCCAAGGCCGCACTTCACGGCTTTGGGCTTTGTTCCAAATTTTGGGGATTGCTCATTTTATAAACTCGACTTTTATCCTGAAATATCCATCCCCAAAATCCCTCGTGCCCCGATTTTTTCGTCCACTAATTTTGAAACCCATTCCTCAAAAACACGTTTTTGATACCACGCCTCTCGGGGGAGAGCACTTTTCAAACAATTGACAAATTTCAAACGGACGAGGACAACCATGAACCGCCAACGCTTTCTCCTAATCGCCTTGCTGTCAATGACACTTATTGGTTTGGAGCTCACCTGGACACGAATTTTTTCCGCGGAATTCTTTTATACTTTTGCCTTTCTCATTTTGTCGCTGGCCGTGCTGGGGCTTGGGCTTGGTGCGCTGGCCCTGCGACTTTTTTCTGCTCTGCGGTCGCCAAAGAGCCTGCCGTGGCTGTTATCATTGACCGCCTTTTTTACCCTCATCGGTCCGCCCGCGGTGTTTCTCTTAAAAATTGATTTTTCAACGTTGTTTAGCAATTGGGTGATGGTCGCCAAAATGATAGGCGCTCTGTTTTTACTCGGCTCGGCCTATTTCACCGGCGGTATTGTATTGGCCTATATTTTTCGGAAAAATAATCAAGACATGCCGCGGCTGTACATGGCGGATTTATTTGGCGCGGCGCTCGGCGTGGTTTCGGCCATTTTATTGATGAATACGGTTGGAACGCCGAACGCCACATTTCTCATTGCTGTTCCGGTTTTGCTGGCCGCCTTTCTCAGCAGCCGCGCGTGGTTTAAAATTGTGCCGATTTTTTTGGTTGGTGTGATGGTCTTTTTGATGACGCGTGCCGATCAACTTTTGCAGGCTGAACGCGCCGAGCGCGCGCCCGTCATTCATACGCATTGGGATGCAGTGGCAAAAGTCAAAGTCTACGAGGCGACCGATACCTATCAAATGATGAACATCGACAACATCGCGCACACCAGCGCCTACAAGTTCGACGGCAACTGGGATATGCCCGATTCGGCCATGCTGGAATTTCCCATCAATTTGAAAAGCATATTGGCCGAGTTTGACTCGTGCCAGTTTGTCGCGCTCGGCGCCGGTGGCGGCGGCGATGTCTTTCAACCACTGCTCTACAATGCCAACCGGGTTTATGCCGTTGAGGTGATTCCCTATCTGAATGAATTATTGACCGAGGGCATGCTGGCCGATTTTACCGGACAGGTTTATCACGATCCACGCGTCACCGTCGTTACCGAAGACGGGCGCGTTTTTGTGCGACGTTACAAAAACGCCTTTGACGTCATCTATTCCTCCAGTTCCAATACCTTTGCCGCCCTGGCATCAGGTGCATTCGCGCTGGCGGAAAATTATCTCTTCACCACCGAAGCTTTTATGGACTACTGGGCTGCGCTGTCCGACAGCGGCTATATGGTTCTTGAACATCAGGCTTACGTGCCGAGAATTGTTAGCGAGGTGAAAGAGGCGCTGAAACGAAGCGGGGTGGATAATCCGAACGCCCATTACGCTGTTTTTGATTGGCCGCAAGCCCGGCGCAATCTTTTGGTTTTGTCCAAACGCCCCCTGACCGATGATAAAATTAGCCACCTTGTCACCGGCGACAATAGCGTTGCCGACTCTCCATTTACCCTGTTATTTCCAGCGCCGGATTCACTCAAATCGAACCTGATCAATCGCATCGCCCTAGAAGGGTGGCAGTCAGCAACCGATTCGGCGAAAATTGATATCTCCCCCTGTTCGGATAACCGGCCGTTCATCGCACAACTTGGAATATGGAAAAATCTCGACATCAACAAATTGGACAAAGTGATTCCCTATAGCGACTTGTTCGGCTTCCCGCTGTCGAAAATGATTATTGTGATCATCCTGGCAATTGTTCTCGTGCTGATTATCCCGCTCAATCTGATTCCTTATCTCTTGAAGGGGGAGAAATTAAAAGCCGCGCCGTGGCTCTATTTCTTCAGCATTGGCGCGGCATTTATGATTGTTGAAATCATTCTCATTCAAAAATATACGCTTTTCATTGGGCCGTCCGTTTACAGCATCACCACGGTTCTGCTCACACTGCTCCTGGCCTCAGGCATTGGCAGTCGCTTTTCAAACAAAGTTGCGCCGATGCTGGTCTTTGCCGTCATTACGCTCTGGTTGTTGGCAGAAGTTTTTCTCTTCGGCTTTATTGTGGATGCGCTGGTTTTTGTTTCACTTCCCGTTCGTATGCTGATTACGGCGGTGCTGATTTTCCCGCTCGGCTTTTTTATGGGGATGCCGTTTCCCAAAGCCGCGCTGCGCGTGGGTGAGCTTGTGGATTGGGGATTTGCCGTGAACGGCGCTGCGTCGGTGCTGGGCTCGACCGCCATAATGCTGGTGGCATTTTCGTGGGGATTTCAAAGCGCGCTGTTGATTGCCGTTTTGCTCTATCTCTTTGCAGGTGGATTGTTTGCCCTGCCATCAAAATGGAGATAGCCTAAAATAGTAATAAAAACACATGGCCACAAAAGGTTTTGAATTTTAGCTTTTGTGGCCATGACGTTTTGGAGATCGAGGCGGCTGAAATCGCACATTCTTTTCAATCTGACATGTAAAATTTTCACAAAAATCAACGAGTTAAAACGAGATGATTTTTAATAGTGGAGAATCTGACATACGATTTTAGCTTTCAACTACATCTCATAAACGTGTAAACAATAACCTGTTTGCATCGATAACTCTTCGCATATATGATTCACTTTAGAAATATATTGACTGATTATAAAATTATCTGTATTGTCGCTTCTTAATTCGAGTTCAAATTTCAGGCGCTTTATGGAGAGCTCTATGACTGCACAGACAAAAACCGCGGTTGTCGCGCTTGGCGGCAATGCCATTACGCGCGAGTTTGAAGAAGGGGACATTTATCAGCAATTTGCCAATACACGGCGATCGCTCACCGGTGTTGCCGATCTAATTGAACAAGGTTACAATGTTGTCATTACGCACGGCAACGGGCCGCAAGTGGGCAATGCCCTGATCCGGGTGGAGGCCACTCGCGATATCCTGCCGCCCATTCCGCTCGGTGTGCTGGTTGCCGATCTGCAGGGCGGCATGGGCTACATGATCGAGCAGACCATGCAGAATAAATTGCTGGCGCGGGGCATCACTCGTCCGGTTGTCACAATATTGACGCAAGTTATCGTTGACAAGGATGATCCATCCATTTTGAATCCAACCAAATTCGTCGGTCCTTTTTATCATGAAGAAGAGCTGGCCGATCTGGAGCAAGTACGCGGCTATACCATTAAAGAGGATCCCGGCCGTGGTTATCGACGCGTCGTTCCGTCGCCGATTCCGCGCGAGATCGTTGAGCGCGAGACCATTAAAAAGCTGGTGCACGAGGGAACGATTGTCATCGCGGCTGGCGGCGGCGGTATGCCGGTCTATATTGAGGATGATGGCCGGCTGGAGGGCGTGGACGCGGTGGTGGACAAGGATCGCACCTCGGCCATTTTGGCGATGGAAATCGGCGCCGATGAACTTTATATTCTCACCTCGGTCGACCAAGTTGCGCTGAATTTCCGACAGGAGAATATGCAGTATCTGGATCACCTGACGGTGAACGAGGCGCGGACTTATCTGGCGGATGGTCAATTTCCTGCCGGCAGCATGGGGCCCAAAATCGAAGCCGCGATTTATTTTCTCGAACACGGCGGCAAAAAGGTGGTGATCACTTCCGTTGAAAAAATGTCGGACGCGATCAACAGTCAAACCGGTACGGTCATTTCGATGCGTTGATCATTTTATCCAGGTCACATTCATCCTCCGTTCATGTTGTGTTCGATGCCGTGGCAGCGTGTCTGTTTCAGCGTGTGACAGGACAACTACCACGGTCCTGAATCGCATCTGTTGAATTCTTCTCACTCCGCACAAAAAAATCAACCGGATTTTCATAAAAACGTTCTCCGCAACATATCAAGGCAACTTTATATATTATTAATTGTTTAGAGCCGGTGCCGAACAGTCGTTTTGTTATGATCCGTTCACAGAATTGGATTGCACGTGCAAACGAATAAGCAATTGCAGGCACCTCGGTATTTCATTTTGGTGTTGATTTTGCATATGACGCGGCATTAATAATCACAATTAACAGAGGATTAAAAAATAGATGAAAGAACCCGAACTGTCACTGCTTATTCCTTGCTATAATGAAGAGGGCAATATACCGCATGTATTGCCCGAAATGATCACGTTTGCCAAGGAGCACAATTTTCACATCATCATCGTGAATGATGGCTCGAAAGATAACTCGCGCGCCGAGCTTGCCAGGTTTGAGGATTTGAGTCTTTTGACGGTCGTGCACCACAAACTCAACCGCGGATATGGCGCCGCGCTCAAATCCGGCATTCGCGCTTCCAAAACCGAATACACGATTACGCTCGATGCCGACGGCCAGCACCAGCTTGGAGATGTGCTCAACCTGTACGACCATATTAAAAAAAATGATTGTGATATGGTAATTGGTTCCCGCAAGGGTCAGAAGGAGGCAAGCAGTTTACGCAGCATTGGCAAGTTTTTTATTCGTGCTATCGCCAAAATGCTGATGAAATTGCCAATTTACGATATCAATTCCGGCATGAAAATGTTTCGAACCGAAATGGCGCAAAAATATTTACCGATTTTCCCGGACGGCATGTCCTTCAGCGACATCATGACATTGACGTTTATTTTCAAGCGCGAACTGGTTCACGAAGTGCCCATCACCATAAAAAAACGGCTGTCCGGCAAAAGTACAATTAATGTGCTGACGGCTTTTGAAACGGTCAATTCGATCATCAATATTATTGTGCTGTTTAATCCGATGAAAATATTTTTGCCGACGGCGTTATTCTTTTCGCTGTCCGGATTGATCTGGGGCATCCCCATTTTGTTGATCGGCAACGGCGTATCGGTCGGCGCCGGTCTGTTAATCACTGTTGGCGTGCTGGCCTTTTTATTGGGATTGATTGCCGAGCAGTTGTCGGCTATTCGAACAAATATATAAATTCATGTGGCATCAAAAAAAGCCCTGCCGGATGACAGGGCTTTTTCTTTTTCAAATTGAATAGAGCCTACCGCTTTAACCCCATCTTTTTCATCGCTTTTATATTGCTGTCAATGAGTTGAATGCGCTGCTGCACACAGGCATAACTGCGCCCGGCATCGGCGGGTGTGTTCATGCAGTAATCGACCAGCTTGTCTATGGTAGAAGTTGCGACGTGCTGGCGGGTGTCGGACGAGGCGTAATAAATAAAAACCTCATTTTCACGCACGGCCCAGCCGTTGGCAAACGCGACGTTGGAGACGTCACCAATTCGTTCCTCACCCACGGGCACGATGAACTGGCCGCCGGGCGTGTAAATTTGCCGCCACGGTTCATCGAGTGCGGTCATGAACATGTAGAGCACATAGCGCAAGCCGGCGGCCGTGCCGCGAACGCCGTGCGCCAAATGCAGCCAGCCGTGTTCGGTCTTGATGGGCGCCGGGCCCTGTCCGTTTTTCACTTCTTTGATGGTGTGATATTGACGATCATCAACAATAACTTCTTCATCAATAATTGCCGGATCCATGCTCTCGGACAAACCCCAGCCGATGCCGCCACCGGAACCGGCGTCAATAAAGCCGTCCTGCGGACGCGTGTAAAAGGCGTATTTGCCGCCGACAAATTCCGGGTGTAAAACCAGATTGCGTTGTTGCGGCGAATTGGATTTAAAATCCGGCAGACGCTCCCAGGTTTTTAAATCTTTGGTTCGCGCAATGCCGCCCTGCGCACTGGCCGAAGAGAGGTCGCCTTTGGGCGCGTTCGGATCCTTGCGCTCGGTACAGAACACGCCGTAAATCCAGCCGTCTTCGTGCTGGGTCAGGCGCATATCATAAACATTGGTGTCCGGATTATCGGTCTCGGGCATCACAACCGGATAGTCCCAGAACTTGAAATTATCAACACCGGTTTTGCTTTCTGCCACGGCAAAAAAAGATTTACGGTCCCAGCCGTCCACCCGCGCCATGATGTAAAATTTGCCATCCAGGTAGATAGCGCCGGAATTGAACACGCAGTTCACGCCAATGCGCTCAAGCAATCGGGGATTGGTGTCGTAGTTCAGATCAAAACGCCAGTACACCAGCGTGTGCTCAGCTTCCAAAATGGGGTACTGGTATCGATTGTAAATATTGTTCGTCGACGGCAGCTTTTCGTTCGGCCGTTCAATCAGTTCTTTGTGCGCTTTGAAAAGTTGTCTAACCTTCTTTTCAAATTTTTCTCTTTTCATTATGACTCCATTTGTCTTGTATTTTCGATTTTGCCTATGCGTTGAATAATCTCCATGCAAGCCCGGCAATTGTGGTAGGGACTTTTCCAGGGCGATACTTTGGGTTCGTCCCGGTAGGCTTTGCGCGCCTGCGATACGCGCCAGAACCATTCCCCATTTTTTTTATCCAGAATGTGTTTATCGATAAAGCTCCAGGTTTTAATGGCGGCATTGAGAAATTTCTCATCCCAGGAGAGTTGATACGCATTTAAAAAACCAACCACGGCCTCAGCCTGCGGCCACCAGTGTTTATCCGAATCAATGATCCCGGTCGGATCACCTTCATACATGAGGCCGCCATCCTTGTCGATGCCATGTTGCAGAACCGCATCCGCCATGTTAACGGCCAACTCTCTTGATTTCTGCAGCAAATCCGAGTTGCCCAAAACTTCCGCGGCCTCGTACAACAACCAACTGCCTTCGATATCATGTCCAAACGACATGCGCTCTGTTTTCGGCTGCCACTCTTCATCAAAAAAGAGATGGAAATGATTCGTCGCCGGATTAATAATGTGCGACAGAAAAACGCGAATGGTCTCGGAAAGTTTGTGCTCAACAGTTTTATTCTTCCACACGCGATACAGATTGGTGTAGCCTTCAAGCACGTGGAGGTGGGTATTCATGGATTTCTTTTCATTCATATCCACCGCGCTCAGGCGCAAGTCATCGGACGGTTTCCAGTCACGTTCAAAATTTTCAACATAACCGCCGTTTTTCGAATCGTAGGCGTAGCCCTCAATCAAATCAAAAAAATGCGAGGCGAGCTCGATGATTCGCTTTTCCTGCACAACCTTAAAATATTCGGCGAGGGCATAGACACAAAAGGCCTGCCCGTAGGTTTTCTTTTTATCATCAACAGGATTACCGAGGACGTCCAGCAGCCAAAAGGCGCCGCCGTTCACCGGATCGATAAACTTGTCGACGAGATAATTAAACGCGCGATGCGCCAGCGTTTTAAACGATTCTTCGCCGGAAAATTGATAGAGCGCCGAATAGCTCCACAACAAGCGGGCATTCAGAATGAGTCCTTTGTGAGCGCGACGGTCAATGGTGCGATCATTTTCCATCCGGCCAATGAAACCGCCGTTTTGATAATCGATCACCTGCGTTTGCCAAAAGGGCATCAACCCTTCAACAAGCTCGCGCTGCACGCTTGTCTTAAACGCATCTAATGTGTCAACTGCCATATTTTACTTCTACCCTTGATACTTCTATGTTTATTGGAAATTGAATCTTGAGCCACAACAAACCCGGTGGAACGGTATCCGTGGAAAATGTGACCGGATAATAATAATCGTATTCGCCTTCGCCGGAATAGAATTCCTGCCGTTGTACTGTTAAATCCGAATAATCGTGCCCATCGGCTGAACCGGAGATAGAAATGTCCATGATCTTGTCCGGGAAAAAGGCATACACCTTGAGCGAGACAATGTCCTCATCCATTTTGTAGATGACAGCATCGCCTTGTTGTCCGCGGAAACGATGCGCATCCTCCTTAGTTTTACGCGCCTCGTCATTTTTGATGACGATATTGCCGACGGTCGAATGGGTAAAGCGCACATCCCGGCATTCATCCACCAGCGTACGATGGTGGACGACCGGGGCAGCCACCGGAGCAGACGGGGTGGAGGCGCCGGCGCCATTGTGCGCGATGACGCGGTAGAAATAGGAGGCGCCGATCTCGGCCGTTTCATCATTAAAAAGCGGGCGGTATTGTACGTCGGCGTCCGAGACATTTTCGGCAATAGTTTTCCACGGACCGTCTTCAGCATCCGAACGTTCGATCGTATAATGTGATGCGCCTGCCGCGCCTTGCCAGGAAATAAATGCAACATCCGAAATAGGCAGGAGGGTTGGCGCGTTCGGCGGTGTGTCCATCGGTCGCGTTTTCCCTTGAATTTCGAATGCTTTATCACTCAGGAGCTGAATACAATTGGTCGCGTCAAAGGGATCGCCGGAGGAAAATCCCGGCCAGTGATACGCTTTAAACAAATTGCCGCCGTACGGTTCCGAATGCCAGTAAAAACCGCCGTCTCTGTTATGGGTGCGCAGGCTCCAGATCAGCGCTCCCGAACAGCCGTTTTTAATGACCGTATCGAGAACAAAACGCACGCCATCCGTTGGGATGAAACCAAATTCTCCAACAACATAGGGCTTCCGTCCGCGCGTTTTATCCATGTTCGAGGTGATGCGATCGACGATCTGTTGCGGATTTTTTTCATAGTGGTGCGTCGTCACCAGGTCGATATTCGGATCGCTCAGGGAAAAATCTCGCACCGTGCCGCTATGAAATCCATCCATAACGAGATGATTGGCGTCAAGACTTTTGATATACGCGGCAATGTCCGCGGTCCATTCGGGCGGACTTTGCAGCTCATTGCCGGTTTCCCAGCAGAGGATCGCTCTGTCATTTTTATAGGGCACGCCGGTAAACGTGTTCGTTCGATTGAGGACAAAATCAATCGTCTTTTTGAAATCGCTGATGATCTGCGGATCGGTCCAAAAATCGTCTTTATCCTTGTTGCGAAAAGCGGCATAGTCGGCGCGACCGCCCCACCAGCTCCAGTTGTCGACAAACGGAATGATGAGTCGAACGCCGAGTTCGTTGGCAATCTCCAGGCATTTGTCCAGCGCCACAAAACCTTCTTCGTTAAATTCGCCGGGATTAATAACGTGGCGCGGCATGCCTGCGGGATCATCCTGTCGGCGAACCGACAACGTGTAGATTCGCGCAACCTGACCGCCCATCTGTCGTATCGACTCGAGGGCATCGCGGATTTCAAATTCATTTGGAAACCGGAATGGTATAGTTTCTTCAAAGCGCATATCATCTTCAACATAATGCAAATTCGGAATGTTGCAGGAGATAAAACGATATTCGTCCTCGCCCTGCATTAATTTGTCGCCACGGGTGGTGATGAAAAACTCAAAGCCGTTTTGCGAGCTGCACGCTGAGAGAGAACACACTATTACAATCCACAAAACAAATATTCTGATTTTCGACGCCATAGTCCAACCTTTTTAAGAGCCTGTGATTAATTCCGAACGTGGCCGGGTGGGGAAGTCCATGTCAATGGCGAAAAGATAGAACAGTTTGAAATTAAAAGCAAGGTTTTTGCGTTGTTATTGCCGTTGTCTTTTGTGCAAAAATGGCTGTTGCCACGCTGCGCGCTTGCTTTTTCACCAAGAGTTTGTTACTTTTTCACCGTGTTAACGACATGAAATTTACAAGAGGATGATATGCCAATCGATGAACGGACAGTCGACGCGACCTTTGAAAAGATGGTTGAAAAATTGCACGATGTGGTTCCGGAAGCGGAGCTGCGGATCAAAGCGGAGCTGGCGTTTGAAATAAATCAACTCAAAAAAGAAAAGAATGCCGTCATTTTGGGGCACAACTATATGGAACCGGCGCTGTATCATTCGGTGCCGGATTTTGTCGGTGATTCTCTTGAACTGTCGCGAAAGGCCGCGGTCACGGACAAAGATGTCATTGTTTTTTGCGGCGTCCGTTTTATGGGCGAGACGGCCAAAATTCTCAGTCCGGAAAAAACTGTGCTGGTGCCGTCACCCAAAGCCGGTTGTTCGTTGGCGGAAAGCATCACGGCGGATGACGTTCGCAAATTAAAAAAGCAATATCCCGGCGTCCCCGTCGTCACTTATGTCAACACCTATGCAGATGTCAAAGCGGAAAGCGATATTTGCTGCACGTCAGGCAATGCCTCGGCGGTGGTCGAATCGCTCGACACGGATACAATCCTTTTTTTGCCGGATGAATTTATGGCGGGAAATATCGCCAAAGAGACCGGCATGAATGTGATCTTTCCGATCAAAAATCCGCGCGCGTTGTCCAAGCGCCGTGAAAATTTAAAATACACCATCATCGGTTGGAAAGGCCGTTGCGAAGTGCATGAGCAATTTACCGTTGAGGATATTCGAAATGTGCGCCGCCAATTCCCCGATGCCGTTATTCTCGCGCACCCGGAGTGCAGTCCTGAGGTTGTCGCCGCATCCGATTTTTCCGGCAGTACATCGGCCATGGTCAAATATGTGCAGGAGCATGATGCCGAACGCTATCTGCTGCTGACCGAGTGCAGCATGGGCGATAATATTGCGGCAGAAAACCACGACAAGGAGATGTTGCGCATGTGCAGCATCCGTTGCCCGCATATGAATGAAATTACCTTGGAAATGACCCGCGATGCGCTGTTGAAAAATCAGTTCCAGATCAACGTGCCGGAGGATATTCGTTTGAAGGCCAGGCGCGCCGTCGATCGCATGCTGGAAATTGGATGATATGTTCTGGTGTGTTTAATTGGTGGCTGCGTGAGATGTAGACTTGGATATTCTGATGGCTTTCAACTTATTTTTTGAAAAGTGGCACAAATCAAAGACAACAATGCGATCTCAAATTTGATGAATTACGCGAATTTGTTCCGTGGAAATACGTCTGCTGAAATTCGTCTGATTTGAGGTTCTTTGATTTGTGGAGGATTATCCCGTTCGATTAAAACAGACAAAGACCACTGGGCATGATGTTTTAGGTGGTTTTTTTTTTGATATTTCACCAGCACGAATTTAAACTCTTCCGCTGGATGCCCATTTTTTTCGCAGCAGAGCGAGGACAATAAAACCTGCCGCGATCAGAGGAATTGACACCAGAAGGATATGGGGCGACTGCGAACGATCCATCGGGATTTCATTCATTTTACCAGCATCACCATATAAATTAAACGCGGCCCAAAAAAACGGATGTTGATAATGGAAATCCGTATTGGCGTCGCGTGCGGCAAGAACGTCGCGCTTGGCGTTGGCCAGAGCATTGGCTTTCGGTAATCCGTCGCGCAGCACATACTCGTAAAATAGCGGCATAAAATCGGCAGTAAACTCGTCATCCACCTTCCAGTTGGACATGATGACGCTTCGACTGCCCGACAGCAGAAACTGCCGCGGCAATCCCAAAACTCCTTCGCCATGGATCAGCTTTCCGCGTCCGGTTTCGCACGCGCTGAGCGTGATCAGGTTGCAGGGAAAATTCGCATTCGCGATCTCAAATCCCATGAGCAAGCCATCGTTGTTTTTATCCTCCGCCAAGGCGAGGCCGGAAAAAATATCAAATGTTGTATCGACAAAAGCGTGTGACGCAATATGCAAAATGCCATATTTGGGCGCGAGCTGTAAAACTCGCTGTTCTGTCGCCTTGCCCTGCGTCAGGATTTTGCTTTTTGGGCAAAACCGGCTGATCAACGATGCCTCAACATGGGCATAGGGCAAAGGATTGAAGCGCCAGCCGGTGCGCAGCCGAAGGGTAAAGGACTCCTCGGTCAGGTCGCTTTCCCCTTTGAACGGATCGGCGACAATGAGAACACCGGGCGCGCACTGGTCCGGTTGTCTGAGCAAAATGTGCGTTGACGGACTATAGTAAAAGTCATACTGCCGGCACAGAAAATTATCAGCGTATTCCGGAGGGACCTGCGGTGTATAAAAAGCAGCCGACGGTTTTTTCGTCAGTAAAATTTCGAACGGCAGATGCGCCAACGAACCGGACGGAATGATCAATATTTGTGAGGTCAGTTGACATGCGTTCTCAATCGGCTTGTAAAGTCCGGTATATAAAATGTGAGCGGCCGCCGCATGAAAAGGAATGGTAAAAACGTCCTTTGCTTCAACGTTATGCAAAGGCGTCATGACCACGCCGATGAGAGAATCCATTGCCGAGCTGGACAAAGGCAAGGGTACGACTGAGCAGGTATCGGCCTGGACGACCAGAGCAAAAGAGGATCGATCCGTGACATGATACAGGATGGCAGTTTGATTCGCTAATTGCTCCTGAACATCCTGCAGTTTGGCCGGGCTCATGTGACTCGATTGCGTCGAGTCCAGATTTCCCAGTCTGATTTTTTCGCTGATGAGGTCATATTTATAAAGTTGAATTTCGGCGAGCAGCGAATCGAGCGCCTTTTGCGAAATATCCTTGCGGCTGGCGCGAAGTTGACGCTGCAATATTTGAAAGTTGTCGCACAGCTTATTATAATCCAAAAGTTCGGCATCCTGCAGATGCCGTCGAGAATCGGCCGTCAAAATTTCATCTTTCAAGACCCGCGCGTGCGTCAACTCTTCACATCGAAAAATGTTTTCGAGATGTGCGTTATTTTTTTCCGTATAATATTTTTTGACATAACATTCCGCCTGCCGCTGATACGGTTCCTGACGATCGGATAAAAAGCCGATGGCCAGCTCCTCTGCCTTGAGATTGTTTCGTCCGGACTCGGATAGATGAATGGCGGTCTCGTAATGTTGAATGGCCTTGTCCAGCTCGTATTGGCTTTCATAAAATTTTCCCAGCCGAAAATGGACAACGTGAGCCAGGTCTGTGTCCTCCAGGGAATCGGCTATCTGCAGCGCGTTCTGTAAATCGTCGAGCGCCTTCTGGTCAAGACCACGCCGCAGCTCGATGCCGGCCATGCCGGCCCGCGCCCAGGCGCGTTGCCCCAGACGGTCACGAGCTTTCGCGTGTTCATAGGCTTTGGCATAATACGAATACGCTTTGTCAAAGTCTCCCATGTTTTCCAATTTCAGCGCAAGCGAATAGGTCGGGAAAAAATGTCTGTCTCATATTCGGCGGCGCGCAGTTCGTTCAG
>CAYSNA010000068.1:0-16757 GCA_964432185.1 uncultured Cytophagia bacterium | reverse complement strand
GGTCATGTCATTCACCGGTATACCGTAGAGAGCGGGATAGTGAGTTGATGTGCCGGTTACGGGATCGAAGCGAGCGAGACAATTATTGCTGCCGATCCATATCCCGTGCGAATACGAGGCCAGCGAAACAATCGCCGGCGGGCGCGCGTGTTGACCCAGCCAGGGCAGACGCTCAAATTTTTGTTCATCCGCTTTATATCGATACAAACCATGACTGCGGGTGCCGATCCACAGCGTTCCGGCGGCATCTTTGAGAAGCGCCTGGACAAAAACCAGGTTCGATTCGTCGAGACCGAAGCTGTCGGTGCTGCGAAAATTAAACACCGTGCGTTTCGGAATCCATCGACTGATGCCGCCAAACTTGGTCGCGATCCAGACGATGCCGCCGTGGTCCTGATAAATGGAGCGGATATAATTGCTCTGCAATGCCGCGTTTTGCTGCGGATCCATGCTGTACCGTTCAAATCGATTTAGAGCCGGCGAATAAATGCACAGCCCGGCATCGCTGCCAATCCAGACGTTGCCGTCGGGGTCGATGGTCAGGCAGGTGATATAATTATCGAGCAGACTGTTGTGATTATCGGATTGATGCGTGTGCAGCGCCACGCGTTGTCGTTTGGCATCGTATTCATATAAACCATTCGCCGTGCCCACCCACAAGCTGGACTCGCTCTCGGCAACGGCAGTAATTATTTCCGACTGCAGTTCGCGCAAAACATCGTTATCGTTTTCACCATAAAATAGCCGCTGGTTCGATTTATCAACATGACACAAACCGCGGGTCCGCGTGCCAATGAGCAGATTATTTAATTGATCTTGATAGATCGCCTTGACTTCATAATTTTTCCACAACGCATCGTTTTCTCGTGGAAAAACATACTGCGTAAAGGTGCTGTCAATACGATTGAACTCGTTCAGCCCCCGGCGCGTGCCGATCCACAAGCGGCGGTCGTTGTCTTCAAAAATTGTCGTCACCCATTTGTCCGATAGTCCATACGGCGATTGACGATTTTCAACAAAATGCGTAAACGTCTCTTGTTCGCGATTGAAACGGTCAAGACCGCTGATGGTGCCGATCCATAAATTCTCAAAACTATCTTCAAAAATGCAGTACACCCAATTGCTGGCGATGGTGGTCGAGTCGTAAACATCATTTTTATAAACGGTAAAAGTGTAGCCATCGTATTTGCACAATCCGCCGGACTCGGTGCCGAACCACATCAATCCCTTGCTGTCCTGGTAAAGACAACGCACCGTGCTTGCCGGCAAACCATCCGCAAGACCAAGGTGCGAGAATGACTTTTGTCCGCGAGCGGCAGCGGGCCACATGCAGCAGAGCATGAGAACAATAAGATGAGCGCGATTTACGAAATGCATTACTTTTTGCCAAGTAGAGCGACGACTATCGGATTGCCGTTTAGTATATGGCATCTCGATCAAAAAATCAATACCGGAATTGCGCGACCGCGCATCATCAGCCTAACCTTTTAATTTGATATTGTCCATCCACTGTTTCAATCAGCCGCTTTCTGACTTTTAATTTCTTTTCTCGCTGGAATCGAGGACATTAACACCATGTTAACCTAAAATTTCATAAAACAGGAGATGTGCCATGCCGAGAACATACTATGCTGTTGTTTTTATTTTTTTATGTATTGGAATAGTTTCATTTTCCGCCGCGCAGTAAAACTTGCTGATCAATGGTGGATTTGATGAATCGGATAATTACGAGGACGGATGGTTCTTTGAGGGCGGCGCCAATGAACCCGAAATTATGCCGACGAGTCGAGAGGGCGCTGAAGGCAATTGCCTGGTCATTTTAGGTGATGCAAGCCAGGTTGCCGTGGTGACGCAATACTTTCCGGTTGTTCCAGGACAGGTTTTAAAATTTTCGCTCTGGTTCACCATGTCGGGTCATACCCGAACTGATGGCAAATTTCAGATTGAAGCCCGATGGGGCAATGGTGAAGGTCGTCCGATTAAAGGCGATTTTATGGTGGGCAAGCCGGACAAATTCTGTATGGTGTTTGAAGATACGGTTTGGACCTATCACCAAATGGTCGTGCGCGTGCCGGAGGGTGCCGTCGAGTGCGCCTTTTCGACCTATGGCAAAACAGATGCGGAAATCATTTTGGATGATTGCCGCGTGGCGGAACAGAACGTTGTCGTTTATCTGGAATTTGAAAGCGGCGAATTCGACATGGATAGCTGGATCAACGCCGGCGAAGAAACGGCGAATGTGCCGGAGGTTATCGAGACGGATTTTGGCGTGACCCGGGGCACTTTTATTCTGAATGTGCCGGGCACGGTTTCGGAAAGCGGCGAACTGCAAGCAACAGCATTTCGCTTTCCCGTGTCGGATATCGATCCGACATTGAATTATTCGTTTAGCGGCTGGATCAATCTTATGCCGGGTGAAGGCAAGGCCGGTTACGACATCAATGGCAAGGCGCAACTTGAGACACACTGGGGGCCAGAGTTGCCAATCACCAATGATAACAGAACCACCAAGCCGACCAAGTTTTGGGTTGACAGCACCAAAGCCGGTATTCATACGGGATACTGGAAACATTTTTCCACCATACTGAGGCCGGAAGATCGACAAAACATCGAAGGCGCCGGCGACGCGAACGTTGGTTATCTTGGCTTTTATGTCAAAACAGATGGCATTGCGCAGTTTGACGGCATTCTGTTGACGACAGAAAAAGACGCGACCTTCAGCGTGGCCATGAACGAACAACCGAACGGATTTGTCTTGTCACAAAACTATCCCAATCCGTTCAATCCAACCACGCACATCGATTTTAATATTCAGCATAGCGGTCACGTTGAATTGATCGTGTACAACATAACCGGACAAAAAGTTCGAACCCTAATGTCGGACATGTGCTCGGCAGGCGCTCACACCGCCACCTGGGATGGCACGGACGATGCCGGCCGAGCTGTAACCAGCGGTGTCTATTTCTATCAACTGCATTATAAAAATAAAGAGCAGACCATGGTTGAGAAGAGGCGCATGCTGTTGTTGAAATAAGCCGATATAAATAATCTGTCGAACAACTCGTGAGTTATCTGTCGTACACCTTGAAGGTGTGCGGCAGATAAAACACATCGGTGCGGGCGCGATCCATCGCGAAAAAGTTAAAACAGGGGCAATCTCGTCACGCCAATTCTTCTTTGGAATTTTCTCAGAAATTCATCATATTATTTCCCAACAAGCCAAAGGAAAGAAAATGACGAGATACAGACCCCGATGTCTTTTGTTTGTATTATCTTTTATACTGTTCACCTCTTCACTCCATGCCGACCTACTCTCCGGCTATTCCAACTATAAATCTTTAAGTCACAAGCTGCAAGCCATGGCCAACGAGTTTCCCGACGTTGTACAGCTCGAATCGCTTGGCAAAACAAAAAGCGGCCGCGACCTCTGGTTGATTTCGCTCGGGGCACAATCCGGAGCGGAAAAACCCGCAATTGCCATTCTTGGCGGCATCGAGGCGGATGACGTCGCGTCGAGTGAACTTTGCGTACGATTCATCCGCACGACGGCTGAGGCGTATGGCCGCATCGACAGCGTGACGTCCATGCTGGATCGGATCACTTTTTACATCGTGCCGCGCGTCAATCCCGATGCGACCGAACAATTGTGGGGATCAACGGCCTATGATCGTCTTTTGAACGCGAATAATATGGACCTTGACCATGATGGCGCCGTGAGTGAGGACGGTTATGATGACCTCAACGGCGACGGCTTTATTACCAAAATGCGTATATCCGATCCAACTGGCGAATGGATGGCCGATCCGCAAAATCCGCAATTGATGCGCAAAGCCGATGCAACGAAAAATGAAAAAGGCGTTTATATACTGAAAACCGAGGGCATTGATAACGACAATGACGGCTTTTGGAACGAAGATCCAAGCGGTGGTGTGGATTTTAATCAAAACTTTTCCTTTGACTACAAATCCTTTGTTCCCGGCGCCGGTCCCCATCCGGTTTCGGAAGCGGAAACGCGCGCCATAGCGGATTTTCTCTTTGCGCATGCCAACGTCGCGGCGGTGTTCAGTTTTTCTCACAATGAGAATCTGCTGCATCCCTGGGACGCCGCCACAGAAAACGATATGCCATCGGACAAACCGATTCTCAAAGTTCTGGCGGACGATGCCAAACATTACGACTATATCTCGGAACAATTTAAAAAAGTCACATCAATAAACGACTCGCCGGCACCCGTGCGTGGGAACGGTAACTTTTCGCCGTGGGTCTATTTTCATTACGGGCGATGGTCTTTTGCCGCCCCGGCCTGGTGGCCGCAGATCGCCAAAAACGATTCGACGGAAAAAGCGATCAAAAATGATCCTCTCGCAGACGAACGCACCCTGTACAACTGGTTCACGGCGCACAACATCAACGGAATCGTGGAATGGACGGCCATCGATCATCCCGATTTTGCCGATCAACGCGTGGAGGTCGGCGGTTTTCTCCCCGGCGCGAAAAAGAATCCGCCGGCTGATAATCTTGACAGCCTGGCCACACAGTTCGGTGCGTTCTTTTACAAGCTCGCCGATTTTATGCCACGACTCGTTCTAACCGCCAAAGTGGAGGCGCTGGACAAACAGGTGTATCGCCTGACGGCCATCATCCACAATGACGGCTATTTACCAACGAGCAGCCAACTCGGGGTTCGATCGCAATGGCTTCGCCCGCTCAAAGCCGAAGTGCAGTTGCAAGCCGGGCAACACCTTGTGAACGGCAATCGGTTTTATCTCATCGACAGCATCCCCGGTGGCGGCGCGTACGAGCAGAGCTGGCTGTTGATGGGCAAAAAAGACAGTAAAGTTAATGTCGTTGTCGGTTGCCCGTCAGTGGGTTCAGAGACAAAAGTTATAACCTTGAAATAAAAAAAAGGGCCGCAGCCCTTTTTACTCGAACATCCTCCGTCCCCTCACTTGGGACGGTATAAACCGGTGCAGCTACGCTGCGCTGGTATCCGGCTGAGCGTCGTCAGCCTCGACTTCCGAGCCTTTGGTGTACAAGTCCAACGTCTCGGAAATCATGCTCTGAATATTCGCCGCCATGGTTTGTGGATCGGTGATCGACCCATCCAGCAGCGAGGCGCTACTGAACAAATTGAACGCCACGATGTCGAGCATGTGATCTTTGGCATCCTTTTTAAAAATGGCCAGCAAGTTCAAAATCAATGGATGACTTTTATTAATCTCCATCACCTTGGGCCGCGAGGGCGCATCCGGTGTGTAGATGTGCATCATCTTTTCCATCTGCGAGGACATACCCTGGCTGACGAGCACGGCCGGACTATTGACCAGACGATCCGACAATTTAACGTCTTCAACTTTGTCGCCTAAAATATCTTTGATGCGGCGCGCCAGTTTATCGAGGTCTTTTTCATCTTTTTTCGACGGCTTTTTAGTGTCTTTTTTCTCTGCTTCTTTGTTCGGAATTTTTTCAAGCTTGGCCAAATCGACCTGATCCGCCGAGACAATATTTTTTTCTTTATAATTGAACAGACCAGGCAGGGCAAACTCGTCGATCGGATCGTAGCAATACAGCACTTCAATATCTTTGGCTTTAAAGATTTCCAGCGCCGGATTATTTTCAACCGATTTTCGATCCGGACCCGAGATATAATAAATCTCGTCCTGATCGGTCAACAAACGATCGATATAGGTGTCGAGCGACACCAGATCATCCTTCTTTTCGCATTTGGAAGAGTTGAAGTGAAAAAGCGACGCGACTTTGTCCTTGTTGGAAAAGTCATTATACCCTTCTTTGAAAATTCGACCGTGATTTTTCCAAAAGTCTTTGAATTTATCCGGTTCGCGTTTGGCTAAATCTTGCAGGTGCGACAGGAACTTTCCGACAACGGTATTTTTAATTTTGATCATATACGGATTATCCTGCAGGGTTTCGCGCGAAATATTCAACGGCAGGTCGTCGCTCTCGAGCACACCGCGGACAAAGCGCAAATAGTTCGGCAGAATGTCCTTGTCGTGCGCATCAATCAACACGCGCCGGACAAAGAGGTTGATGCCTTCATCGGGTGATTCGATGCCGAAAAATTCCATATTGGTTTTCGGCACAAACAGCAGCGAGTGAAACTGAATCGGCGCATCCGCGGAAAAATGCATCCAGGTCAACGATTCATCGCCCTGGTGCGCGATGAATTTGTAAAATTCATTGTACTGTTCTTTGGTAATAGTGGATTTCGGCTCGCGCCAGATAGCGGTCACTTTGTTGACCTGCTCGCCATTCAGCTTGATTGGAAACGGCACAAAGTTGGAGTATTTTTCAATGATGCCTTGCACTTTCCACTTTTGTGAATAATCCTCGGCAGTGTCGCGCAGTTTCACTTTGATGCTGGTGCCCCGTGTCAAATCCTTCGGACCTTCGACAATGTCAAAAGTGCCGGTGCCGTCGCTCGTCCAAATCCAGGCCGGTTCGTTCGGATCAGCGGATTTGGTCGTCACTTCGACAGATTCGCCGGCCATAAAGACCGAGTAAAAACCGACGCCGAATCGACCGATGAGACTGACATTTTTCTCATCCGCCTTGAGTTGTTTGACAAACTCGCTGGTGCCGGAACGCGCAATCGTACCGATGTTGTCAATGAGTTCCTGTTTACTCATGCCGATACCCGTATCGGCGATAGTAAAGGTTTTCTCATCTTCGTTGAGATTTATGCGGATTTCAAATTCGAGATCGGCATCGCAGATGTTCTCGCCCTTGACGCTCTTGAAGCGAACCTTGTCCAATGCATCGGCGGCATTGGAAATGAGTTCGCGGATATAAACGTCGCGATTTGTGTAAAGCGAGTGCGACAGAATGTCGAGGAGCTGGCGGACTTCCGCCTGAAATTCGTAATGTGTCGTTTCGGACATGTGTCTTCTCCAAAATGTATGTGAAAAAAGTTTATTTAAAGGATTGGCAAAAGCCTCAGAACAACGTGTCAGACTTTGCAAAGATCGTGCTAACTTGAAAATACGCATAACTCTCTAAATTTCAAAGCGCATGATAAAAACATCAGCTGTCAATGTGGCAGAAAACAAGGACATAAAATTCCACATCGACAAAACAAATTTGACAAAAATTCGCGGCGCCCGTTAAAGCCGCTCAAGGCAAAACTGATCAAATACTTTATTTCTACAGCGCTGCACTGATGTTGTTTGACATGACTATTTGTTGGTTTCAAATCAAAGGAGAATCTTTTGATAAAAAAGACATTATTATTTTCATTTTTTTTACTGATGCCCCTGGTGGCGCAAGAGCTGACCACAAGCGCCTTAAAAGCCATGGGCGCGCCGAATAATCCGCAAGTTGAAATTGCCTGGAACCGCTACTACGATCATGCGGGCATCGGCGAAATTTGTGCCCGACTGGCAAAAGCGCACCCCGCTCTGATTCGGAACGGCAGTATTGGAAAATCCGTGCAAGGGCGGGATATCTTTGTGCTGACGGTCAGTAATTTTAAAAAGGGTGATGTTGATCGAAAACCCGCCATGTACATTGACGGCAATATCCACTCGAATGAAATCCAGGGCAGCGAGGTGGCGCTTTACACGGCATGGTATCTGGCGGAAAATTACGGCGCTGTTGATTGGATCACCGATCTGCTGGATCACAAGACCTTTTACATCGTGCCGACCATCAATCCGGATGCGCGGGATTATTACATTCACGAGAGCAACACGCCGCACTCGCCGCGGTCGGGCCTGCTGCCGCGCGATGATGACGGCGATGGCTTGTACGATGAAGATCCGATGGATGACCTGAACGGCGACGGGCACATCGTGCGCATGCGCCGCGCCAATCCGAATGGACGGTGGAAAGCTGATCCAAACGATCCCCGGCTTTTGATTCAGGCGGATGCGGATGAAAAAGGTGAGTACGATTACCTCGGCTGGGAAGGCATTGATAACGACGGTGATGGTCGTATCAATGAGGATGGTCCCGGATTTTACGATCCAAACCGCAACTGGGCCTGGGATTGGCAGCCGTCGCACATTCAGGGCGGCTCGGATCAATATCCGTTTTCCATCCCGGAAAACCGGGAGGTCGCCGACTTTGTTATGGCGCATGCCAATATTTGCGGCGCGCAGAGCTATCACAATGCCGGCGGCATGATTTTACGCGGCCCCGGCACCGAGGCGGATAAAACCTATAGTCCGGATGATCAACGCGTTTATGATAACATCGGCAAGCGCGGCGAACAAATGCTGCCCGGCTACAGCTATTATGTCTTGTGGAAAGATCTTTACTCGGTCTATGGCGGTGAGCTCGACTGGTTTTACGGCGCGCGCGGCATCTTTACATTTTCGAATGAGTTATGGACCTCCTTTGACTATTTCCGCAACAAAGATGAAAATGCCGGCTGGTTCGGCCGCCAGGAAGAAACCTACCAATTTGATGAACTCTTGTTGTTTGGCGAGGGCATTGTGTCGTGGACAAAAATCGATCATCCGCAATTTGGCGAGATCGAAATCGGCGGCGTGAAAAAATCCTGGACGCGCACCGCGCCGTCCTTTTTGCTCGAAGACATGTGCCACCGCAATATGGCGTTCACTTTATTTCATGCCTACCATTTGCCGCACATCGAGATCGAAAGCGTCAAAGTCACATCACTCAACAACGGCCTCTCACAGGTTGATGTGACGCTGGTGAATAATCGCATGATTCCGAGCCGATCCGACCATGAAATCAATAATAAATTCACCCGGCCGGACTGGCTGATGCTGGAGGATGCGGACGTCGTTGCCGGATTTATTGTGATCGATCCGTTGATGAATCAGACCATCGAACAAAAATATAAACCGGAGCGTCTTCAGATCAACAGCGTGCCGCCGATGGGCACCGTGCAGGCTCGCTGGATCGTTGCCGGTAAAGCGCGCGGCGAGATTCTTTACGATTCGATCAAAGCCGGCACAACATCACAAAAACTTTAATCAACTTTTGACTACGACACCCGACCTGTCCTCGTCGCACAAACGCGTGTGCTGATCGTCGCGGTCTGAATTTTTGAAGGATACATGAATACACGCACGTTCAAATCCGATATTCTGCTTCTGCTTACCGCCGCCATCTGGGGATTTGCCTTTGTCGCCCAGCGCGTTGGCATGGAGCATGTCGGGCCTTTTATTTTTAACGCGATCCGTTTTGCGCTCGGCACCCTGGCCATGCTGCCGTTTGTTGTGGCCACGCGGCGAAATCCCAAACGAATGAGCAAACGATTTATATGGTTCGGCGGTTTGCTCGCCGGACTGTTTCTTTTTCTGGGCGCATCACTGCAGCAGATTGGCGTCGTCTACACCACAGCCGTAAAAGCCGGTTTTATTACCGGATTGTACGTCGTTTTAGTGCCGTTCATCGGCATCACGCTGCGGCATAAGATCACCATGGGGAACTGGATCGGCGCCATTCTCGCCGCCGTCGGCCTTTATTTTCTGACCATCACAAATTCATTCACCATTGAAAAAGGCGATTTTTATGTGTTCCTCAGCGCTTTTTTCTGGGCGGGTCACATGCACATCATCGGCTGGCTGTCGCCGAAAATTGAAGCCAGTCGAATCGCCATGATGCAATTCACTCTTGTTTCCATATCGAGTTTTTTCACCGCCTTTGCGATCGAAACCTTCACCCTGCGCGATATTCTGAACGCCGCTATCCCCATTTTATACGGCGGCTTGATGTCCGTTGGTGTTGCCTACACCCTGCAGGTGGTGGCGCAAAAAGACGCGCCGCCGACGCACGCGGCCATCATTCTCAGTCTGGAAGCCGTCTTTGCCGTGTTGGGCGGTTGGTTGATTTTGTCTGAAATGCTATCGCTGCGCAGTTTGTTCGGCTGCGCCCTCATGCTGGCCGGCATGCTGATGTCACAACTCGGTCTGCACTGGCGACGAGGCGCCATTCTGACGGATTAAGAACGCCGGTCCATCAGACGGACATTTTTTCGAACGAGGACATTGAGAATGCGACATTTTATTTTTTCCTGTATTTTTCTGCTCACGCTCAGCGCCATTGTATACTCGCACAAAAATTACAGCGGCATCTATCCTCACCTGGCTTTTTTTAATCAGGAAAACGAATGCGGCACCGGCGCGGTGGTGCCCTGGGCCGGCCGATTGTGGGTCATCACCTATGGTCCGCATTTACCGAACGGATCGTCGGACAAGCTGTACGAGATCACCCCGGAGTTGCAGCAGATTGTGCGGCCCGAATCCATTGGCGGCACGCCGGCCAATCGGCTGATTCATCGGGAATCGAATCAGCTTTTTATTGGACCGTATGCCATTGATGCTTTGGGCACCGTTCGTGTAATCCCCTACTCCGAGATGATGGGTCGTCACACCGGCAACGCGCGGCACTTGATCGATCCGGAGAATAAAATCTATGTCGCCACCATGGAAGAAGGATTTTACGAGGTTGATGTGCACTCGCTCAAAGTCACCGAGCTGTATACGGATAATCACAAGAACGGCAACCTCGCCGATTTGCCGGGCGCGCACGGTAAGGGATTGTACTCGGGGCAAGGTCGATTAATTTATGCCAACAATGGCGAACAAGGCGAAGAAGCGCTGCACAATCCTTTTGTCACCTCCGGCTCATTATCCGAATGGGACGGCGCTGCTTGGCGCACGGTCATTCGTTCGCAGTTTACCGAGATAACCGGTCCCGGCGGGATTTACGGCAACGAGAATCCGGAAACCGATCCCATCTGGAGTATTGGCTGGGATGCGCGGTCGCTCATTCTCATGCTGCTCGATCATGGCGAGTGGCACAAATATCGTCTGCCCAAAGCCAGCCACAGTTACGACGGCGCGCATGGCTGGAACACCGAATGGCCGCGCATCCGCGACATCGGTGAAGAAAACCTGCTCATGACCATGCACGGCATGTTCTGGTCTTTTCCAAAGACTTTTTCCGCCACAAACTCGGCGGGGATTTCGCCGCGATCCACCTACCTCAAGGTGATCGGCGATTTTTGCCGCTGGACGGACCGCATCGTCCTCGGCTGTGATGATACGGCGCAAAACGAGTTTCTCAATAAACGCCGAGCAAAAGGTGAAATTGCCGCGCCGCAGTCGCAATCAAACCTGTGGTTCATCGAACCGGCAAAGCTGGATGACCTCGGTCCAGTCATTGGCCGTGGCGCCGTGTGGCTGAACGATGCGGTCGAGGCGAACAGACCATCCGACCCTTTTCTTATTTCCGGATTTTCAAAACGGGCGGTTCATATTTTCACCGATAAAAAGACGACCCTCACCCTTGAAGTAGATACCGGAACCGGCGATTGGCAAAAACTGGACGAGTTTGACAACGATGGTTATTTTTGGTATGAACTCCAGACCTCCGCAGATGCGGTGTGGATTCGAATCCGTTCCAGTGAATCTTTGCAAAAGGCGACGGCCTGGTTTCACAGCGCCGGAAACGACGAGCGTGAGAGGACTCCCGCGTCGGATAAATTTATCGGACTTGCCACACCACACGATACATCCGTGTCCGGTGGACTCGTCCGCGCCCAAAATGACAATAAACGAACGTTGCATTTTGCGGCGCAAAACGAAAACGGCAAAATCGACACCTACGTTTTGAACGCCGAGATGAATCTTACCGCTCAAAATAATCCCGAGGAATGGCAGTGGCTGCAGGACAACGCCGGCATTCCCTCGCGCGACGGTGTATTGCTGGTTGATGACGCGTCCGTTATTTACATCGATGATGACGGCAAACGATTCCGGCTGCCGAAGAATGACAATTTTGTTGAACCGGGTCCGCTTGGTTTTGGCCGCCTCTGCCGCGAAGTGGCGACGGAACGCGATCTGTTCAATTGCCACGGCACGTTTTACGAACTGCCGGCGAACAATGCCGGCGGCTTTAACCGCATTCGCCCGGTTGCCACGCACAATCTGAGAATTTCGGATTATTGCAGTTATCGCGGCTTGTTTGTGATGTCCGGCATTCGCAAGGATGCCCCGGACAATCCTCACATTTTAAAAAGTGACGACGGAAAAACCGCGCTGTGGGTGGGCGCCATCGATGATATGTGGGAATTGGGCAAGCCAGTCGGTACCGGCGGTCCGTGGAAAAAAACCGCTGTCCAAGCGAACGAGCCTTCCGATCCCTATCTGATGACGGGATACGATAAAAAAAGCCTTGAGCTGCAAAGTTCATCAACAACAACAATTTCCGCTGAAATAGACATGACCGGTATGGGCGATTGGATTGTGTTCAAAACCTTTACTCTGAGCGCGAACGAACCCATCACCTACGATTTCCCGACAAATTTCCAAGCCTACTGGATTCGTTTTACATCAGATAAAAAAACCATAGCCACGGCGCAACTCACTTTTCAATAAATTAAAAAACATATCGATAAACTAATCCAATACAGTACAACGAGTACGATAGATAATCCTTGATTCGCCCTGTCCCATTTCCACACGGTGCACCGGCCTTCTTTTTACAACAGAATAAAAACCTTGCAATAACCCTTTAACATTTATATTATGCATCCACAATTGAGGATCATTCATAAAAGAAAGTTCCCATATTATGATAATGCATTACGAGTTTGTCAAACAGGCAAAAAAACTTGGAAACAAGATCGCTATCAAAGACCGCACCCTGAATCGGGAGGTCAGTTACAGCAGGGCTTTAATTGGCGCGTTGATATTGGCGAAAAAATTCAAAAAATATCATGACGGCGAAATTGGCGTCATGATTCCGACTTCATCCGGTGCGATTCTCACGGTGATCGGCATTCTCATGGCCGGCAAAGTCCCGGTGATGATCAACTACTCAACCGGCGCTGAAGAAAATTGCAAATATGCGCAACAGAAATGCGGCTTTAAAACCATCATCACATCCCGCGCATTACTCGAAAAAATTCAGTGTCCCATCATTCCCGGCATGATCTGCCTGGAAGATATCATGTCCGGCATTTCAACAAAAACGAAACTTTCGGCGCTGGTGAAATCCAAACTTCCGGCATCAGTGATCATCGCGCGCATGCCGAAGAAAAAACCGGATGATAATCTGGTCATCCTATTTACAAGTGGCAGTGAAAAAGATCCCAAGGCGGTTCAGTTAACGCATAAAAATCTGGGTTCCAATATTAAGGACCTGGCCGGCGCTTTTCGTTTAACTGAAAACGAAATCGTCATGTCAATTTTGCCGCTTTTTCATATTTTTGGATTTAACGCCAATTTTTGGATGCCCATCATCGTCGGCTGTACGTCGGTGACCTACGCCAATCCACTGGATTACAAAAAAATTCCGAGCCTGATCAAAGAAGAAGGCGCCACGCTGATTGCCGCCACCCCGATCTTTTTTGCCGGCTATTTAAAAGCCTCGCAACCCGGTGATTTTGACACCATTCGAATTGCCCTACCCGGCGCAGACAAAACCCCGGATTGGATTCGACAGGAATATCGTAAAAAACATAACATCGAGTTGTGCGAGGCTTATGGTACGACGGAAACCAGTCCCGGCATTTCCGTTAATACGCCGGAGAATAATCGCCCCGGCAGTATTGGTCGGCCGTTGGCCAGCGTAAAGGTCAAGATTGCCGATTTGACAACGGGGCGAGAGTTGCCGATTGGCAAAGAAGGAAAAATTCTCGTTAAGGGTGATCTGGTGATGAAGGGCTATCTGAATGATATTGAAGAAACATCCCTGCGCATTGTTGATGGCTGGTACGACACCGGCGACATGGGCAAAATCGATGAGGACGGTTATTTATGGCATCTCGGACGTCTGCGACGATTTGTCAAAATTGGCGGTGAAATGGTGTCTCTTGTGCGCACAGAAAAAGTGCTGGAGGGCTTTTTGCCAACCGGCGTGGATTGTTGTATCGTTGATGTGCCCGACTCGCTCAAGGGTGCCCGGATTGTTGCCGCAGTGACCGAAAAAGTTCAGAGCAAAGTACTGATGGTAAAAATGGCGACCAAGCTGCCGATGATCGCCATCCCGAAGAAATTTGTTGTAATCCCGGAACTCCCTAAAATGGGCACCGGAAAAATTGATTTCCGCAGTATTACCGACATGGTGCGGGAGATGGAAAAAGAGAAAAATTAGGATTAATATTTGTCGTACACCTTGAGGTGTGCGACAAATATTCAAATGCTACTCGACAAACCCGTAATACAATCCCATATAGTACGGCAACAAAAACACGGCGCCGTCTGCCAGCGAGGTGCCGTCGCCGCCGCTCACCAGTTGGTACGGATCGTGATTCCAGTGATTAAAATGGCGCTCATCCACAGGAATAACTTTACCGGTGACACGGCGCGCACGATCATCATAGCTGCCTTCATCAAAATGACGCAACAAATCATCAATCGGTAACAGATCAATCCGGCGACTGTTATCGTGCTGCCAGTTAACGCGATCCAGCGGAAAACGCTGCAAGGTTTCCAGCGCATCCTCTTTCCAGGAGCCGGTTGGTTCGAGCGGATAGGTTCCCCAGGCATCGCTAAACGATTGTCCCGCACAGGATGCGGCATAGATATAATTAAAGAACGGATTCATCTCGGGGAGTTCGAGCCGGCCATAGGTCCAGCACGCCAGCGCCATGCGCTCGGTCCACTCCTGGTGCGGCGAGTATTTAATGAAATTGTACAGCATCATCAGCGCCATTTCGTCATCCGACTGATTGCCCGTTCCAATACCGCGCTGCGTTTTCGGCAATTGCGCATTTTGCAGATAGCCGTGATTTTCCACCAGATATTCGGCATATTTGAGATATTTGGCATCATCGGTAATATGCGCCGCTGTGAGCAAATATGAGAGCATGCTGAGCGAATTTAAATTTCGATCAAAGACCCAGTTGCGATCATGATTGATTTCATACGGATTAAAACGCGCCCAGCGCGTCGGTTCGCCATCAAAATCCACCAGTTGAAAATCATGTTCGATGAGATGATCCGTCAGCATCGCCACATGGTGCCGCACGCGCGTTTTTTCAGCCCGGGTCTCGGCCACGAGATCATAATACAAGCCGTAAAAATAATAGTGGCCGTCCAGCTCATCGGAGCTGGTATCGCATTTCCAGTACCATTCGCCATCTTCGCTTTTGGGCCAGCGCGGCACAATAATTTTCCACAATGCATCACGTTCGGCTTTATGTTTGAGATCGCTTTCAATGCGGCCTTCATTCGGATCGGGGCCGCTCGTCGGCAAAATCGTACGCGCGACAAATCCCATGGGCGCGGGATGACTGCCGCCCTGCGTCACTTTACCGAGAAATTCCAGCGCTTCATACGCGTTGTCCGCCCGTTTTTTCGCCAGCGGATCTTTTGTCGCCGCGTAGGCGTAACACTCGCCGGCGCCGTACATGCTCGTCCACAAGCCATCATTATCGCTGTCGTGTTGAGAAAATTCCGACGTATCGCCAGGATTCTTCAGTTCGACTTCCAGGACGTACTCATACGGCGTACGGCGATGATAGCGATCGATATTGTCCTCATAATATTTTGCTTTTTTCGCCAGCGACATGGGAACTCGCTCAATCAGGCCAACGCCGAGGGATGTGGCAAACCAGGCCTGGCCCTGTTGGTCCACAGCCACATCATGGATAAAATCAGCCGGCAACCAGCGTTGCCCCTGGCGATAGGCCCAGCTCTCCCCGTCATAACGGATGGCGCCCTTGTCCGTACCAAACCACATCGAGCCGTCGCCGCCGGCCGCCAAACACGTAAACGCATTGTAAGGCAAACCATCTTGACCGGTCAACAACTCCCAGGTTGCGCCGTTAAATCGACCGACGCCCTGTGCGCCGGCAAACCAGATGTGCCCGTTCGAATCCTGCGACACTCCGCGCACATGCGTCAAGGCCCATCCATATTCGCCCTGCATGGGGTAAACCGGAAAAACCGACTTTTGCCCGGCATACAACTTGAACAAGCCGACATCCGCCGCCATCCACACACTGCCGTCCGTCGCACGGACAAGATCATTCACACTAAAATTGATGGACACGAGCTTTTTAATTTTGACTTTATGTCCGGTAACGAGAAACGAATAGACGCCATTCGATGTAGTGAGAAAATCCGCGGCATGCAGGCGGACCTGGGGAAAATTCTTCGATCTCAACTCGATTGAGAGCAGCAGCGAGTCGTTGCGCACGAGTCCCACATAAGTCTTGTTCTCCCGCTGATATAAAAGCTGTAGATGGTCCGATCCGGCTTCAAGATCAATAATGGCCGCATCCGCCAGAGATGTTAACGGCAGCCACGTTGAATCCGCATATAAAAACAGTCCGTTTTCCGCACCCGCGTAAATCAATTGTTGAGACACGCACATGGACCGAACAGCCGGCACGCCTTCCCCCCCGGAAAATTTCCGACTCTTTTCCTGCAGAAAAAAATCATCGGCATGAGCATGACTAAAAACGAAAAATAAAAGAACGAGTGAGATCAGCTTGTACATGTTTATCCTGTAAAGCATTTTGTAAAGTTTTATTGCCGTAATTAAAATTGTATCAATCCGGCGAACCTGCAAAAGTAATTTTCGACTTTGCCAAAACGAATGTCAACAATTAAACACGCGTGCAAGTTATCATTTTCAGAATTTGGGTTAATTCAGCATAATTCGTCTAATTCGTGTTAAAATGTCATCGAAAAAAAATGTGGAAAAATCAATATGTCGTTAACATGATTGAGTCTCGGTTTGACCGTGCGCTTACAAACGTCTTATTAAAAGGAGTGTCTGGTCATCACGCTGCCGGCCATAGTTATTGATTT
>CAYSNA010000067.1:0-16761 GCA_964432185.1 uncultured Cytophagia bacterium | reverse complement strand
TCCAATCACTGCCGTTGGTGGACTCGTATCCCTGGAACAGATCGCCTAAACGTCTCAATCGAACCCAATGCGGCGCCCGGCTTGAACTGCCGGCGGTGTGGGTCGATCCTCCGCCATCCTCAACGCGGCGTTGAAAGGCGGCGCCGTTGTTCGCGGATAAAATCATCATCACATGGCGAGACGATGCTGAGAGCGAGTTTCGCATCATGACGCCGGCTTTGGCCCAGGGATCGCTCTCCTGCATGGTATAGACCTGCGCCAAAATCTCGCCATCGCCTTCCAGCTCCTGATAGACAAAATGAAATTCATCGCTCTGATTCCAGATATCGTTGCCGGACCCGCGTACCAGCAATCGATCCCCCTTCATACCGGCCAAACCGGCGATGGCTGGTTTGCCAACGTCCTGGCTTTTCCACGGGCTTGCGAGCGGCGATAATTCGTCAGGAAGATTGGAATATGTCAGTGACACGTTATCGATAAAAACATCTCCCGTCGTTCCACCGCAATAAAAAACCACGCGGGCATCGGTATCGGTGGGAGACTGCATTGGAAACTCAAACTTGAAGCGCTGTGAGCGCGTTGAGATCGCGGTATTTCCTATTTTGCCATAATTGATAGGCGAAGAATCTTTCGACTCGATTTTGGCGCTAATGGCCCTGGCTCTGGACGCGTAAGCATCAAACTCAAAGATATAATCTTTGCCCTGCATCACCAAAAGATTGTCCTGCAGGAGCTGAACCGATTCGAGAGCTGAGCCGCCATTGGTTATAGTGATCTGATAATACCCGTCGGCATTCACGGTGCCCGTGGCATTGGCGCCACCTCCGCGCCGCAAGACCCAGCTATCCGTAGATTGGAAATCGCCGTCCTGTACGGCATTTTCTCCCGGGGCGATGACACGGATCGTCGCGCTTTCAAGTGATGAGGCTTCACTCTCGACATTCTGATTATTAACAGCCGTCACCTTGAAAAAATAGCGCGCACCGTTACCCAAATCCAGGGCATCGATATCCATATACGTTTGTTTTGTGCTGTCAAAAAGGGCCATCGCGTTTTCGTTTGTTCCGGCATAAATATTATAGTAGGCCACCGCGTCATCGCCAAATTTATTAAAGATGAGTCGAATGACACTTCCCAGATTTTCTACGATGAGGTATGGCTGCAGCATTTTTCCGTCCCACTCACCACGACGAGCTCGGGAACAACTAAATCCGGAAACGTGCATCTCATAGACCTGCTCCCCACTGGAATTGACTTCGGTAAAGTAATCATGTCCGGACCAGCTCAAAAATCTGTTGCCATTTTCCAACGGTTGTAATCCGCCGCAATATGAGGTAAATAAATCGGGTTTATGGCGGTACTCCCAAACCTTCTCGGCCGTTTTGGCATCCAGATCCAGTTTGTATTCAACTCCTCTGGAGAACTGCCCGCCACTACTGCGATCGCGGCCGTTATCAAACAATGTGTAGTGGTTCGGTTGTTCGGGTACCGGACGCACATCATGTATCCGCGAAAATTCAAGATTTTCATTAATAAATGTGAAATCACTATTTTCTCCGCCGAGTTTCCAGATGGTTTCGCCGGTGAGTCGATCGATTTTCATAATCATGTTATATTCACGCGGCGAGACGACAAGATGACCATCATAATCCACGGCAATGGAGTTGGTATGCACAAAATCAACAAATCCGCCTCGCAGCGGCACCTGCGACTCGCGAATATCCAGGTGATCCCAATTGCTCCATTCAAAAATAACATTGTCATCTTGATCCAGCTCCTGAACATGATGGGCCTCAACCGTAGCATTGCTATTGCCGCCGGAGACGACCTTACTCATATCGACGCGGACGTGATCTCTGGCCACAAGCAGCTTGTGACCATTCTCCAGAATCTGAAGCTCATGATCATCCGGCCCATAGCCATGCCCGGGATATAAGGTATCAATCTCGACAAAATTCTGATCCAGTATCACATCATATACTTCATAGCTATGAAAAGACAACACACCCGATGGATGCGCCTCGAATCGCATCTTTTCGCGACCATCTTCATATTTCCGATAAAAATAGGGTGTTCCATCATTATTACAAATAATTATCCATTTACCGGCAGGGATAAAGATTCGTCCCGGTGCGGTTTCGCCACTTGTATTCACATGAATGTCCGGAAAATCGCTCGGTACAGCGACGCCATTTATCAAACGCACCGGCGCCAACGACGCAACGTGGTCTTCAAACGGCGCCGATTGTTTGGGAAGCCAGTCCATGACATTGCCGTTGTCAGCAGGGGTGTAAAATGTATAGGAAAAATCGTTTTCGCCAAATTGACTGGTCCGGATCGTCACATCAATTTTGGCGTTTTTGGGCAAACGATTATTCGGCTTGAAAATGATAGTACGATCATCCGCCGCAAAAAACGTTGTACCGGAGATGGTGGTGCCGGCATTTTTGACAGAAATGAGTTCGCGGAGGTTTGTTATCTGCTCGTTCAGTGACGCTTCCAGTTTTAGAATGACTGTCGTCTGAATCGTCACAAACTTGCTCTCCGGCGCCGGGAACAGATAATCGATATTCGGATGATATGAACCGGCAAAAGCATTCGTTATTAAAATGAGCAGAATCAAAAATAGTGAATTTTTCATGCGGTTTCCTGTTTTGTGATGAAAACACTCTTTCATTATTAGAACCTTTCAAAATCAGTTTAAAAGGAGACGAGACCACGCGTAATATGATCCGGCTTTCATCAATTGTTTATTTGACGAGCATCATTTTTTGCACGTATGATGCCGTTGAGGTTTCCAGCTTGTAGAGATAAATCCCGCTCGGCAACGTAGACGCATCAAAACTGACATCGTGAGCACCTGGCTCCATTTTGTCGTCGAGCAGACGTTGCACAACTCGCCCGCGGATATCATAAACTGTCAGAGCGACATGTTCGTTCCTGATTAATTCAAAAGAAATGATCGTTTGCGAATTAAACGGATTGGGATAGTTATGATTCAGACGGATTGATTTCGGCTGCTTTTGTTCATCTTTGACGTGTGCAGCAGTGTGGCTGATATCGATAAAACACAATTTCGCGTTACTCGAATTGCTCGCCGGTTGCAACGTGAGATGGCCATCACTGACGGATACACTAAAAAGATACTCATCAAAATGATCTTCGCCGTCCGGATCCATCAGCGTCATGTCTTCAACCTGAATATTATTGATTTGATCTGTATAATCGGCATCTCCCATCACCAGTTTAACGTGATATAAACCGTTGGGCAACTCAATCTCCCAAATTCGGTCGTCTTGTTTTTCCAGATGGTTCAGCGTGCCGTAACGGCTATCCTCATGCACTCGCAGACGGGTTTCATCGTTTTCACCACCGAGCCAACCGTATTTGAATCCATTGTTACGATTACCAAATGGCCGGCCGCTATCAGGCTGATAACCCTCGGGACAAGGCGCGTCAGCCGGCTGATAATTGATCTTGACGACCGACTCGCCTTGATTCGCATCAGCATACGACAGAGATACATTGTCGATATAAATATCGCCAGTCTCACCACCACAATTAAAAACGACTCGTGCTGCCGAGTCGGTCGGATACTCCATGATGAATTCATACTTAAAGTGCTTTTTTCTGCTTGTCAGGGCGGTAGTACCAATTTTGCCGAAATTGATAAATGGTGACGTGGCGGCCTCGACGAGAGCATTGATGGCTCGGGCAGAACTGGCGTAAGCGTCAAATTCGAATGTATAATTCCTGTTTTGTAAAACGACAATGCCGTTTTGCACCAGCTGCACAGCATCCAGGCCGCCTTTGGTATTCAGAACGCTGATTTTGTTTTCGCCGTTTTGTATGCTGCTCGTCGCCAGGCCGCCGTTCTTTGTATTGAGCAGCCAAAAATCGCGTGACTCGAATGTCCCGTTACGCACCGCATTTTGGCCGGCAGCGATATATGAAATCGAACCGGACTCGATATTGGAAAATTCACTCTCGACGCCGTTCTCATCGACCGCAGCAACGCTGAAAAAGTACGCTGTATTCGGATTAATGTCGGCAACATCCAAATACGTCTCGCTGGTTGATGCGAGAAACTGATCCGGTTGACGCGATGTGCCGTAATAGATGTTATAGTGCTTTACATTTTCATCACCAAATTTGTTAAAAATGAGTCGAACCACATGGCCCAAATTCTCTGCAATGAGATACGGCTGCTGCATCTTACCGGTCCATTCGAACCGACGGCAACGATAATTACTATGTCCTCGGCTAAAGAATTCGAACAATACTTCTCCGGCGGGATTCACTTCTACGATGCGCAACGAACCACCAGGAAAGTCACCGAGGGTGTTGCCATTCGATAGGCGTTGTGCGCTTCCCATGGCCGAGGAATACCAGTCCGGCTTGTGTCGGTACTCCCAGACCTTTTCGATAGTCTTTGCTTCGGGGTCAATTTTGTATTCGACGACGCGCGAATACTCGCTCGCGCGGCTGCGGCCATTATCAAAAACGATATAAAAGTTAGGCTTGCCGGGCAAGGGGCGAAAATCGTGTTGATACAAAAACGGCGTTGGTTCGTTAATAAATTCAAACTCGTTATTTCTACCGTTCAACCGCCAGATGATCTCGCCGGTGTTCCGACTTATTTTGGTAATTTCGTGAAGATCACGTGCAGAGACAACATAGTTGCCGTCGTAATCGATAGCAATGGAATTCATATGAACGTAATCGAGAAAACCGCCTTTAGTGCTGACATAGGTATCCGGGATGCTGTAATGATCCCAACTCCGCCATTCGAAAATAACATTGTGATCTGCATCCAGCTCCTGGAAATGATGCCCCTCAACAGTACAGTTTTGTTGCCCACCGTTGACAATTTTACTCATATCGACCTGAATACGATCTCGCGCGATAAGCAGGGCATGTCCATTCTCCAAAATCTGCAGTTCGTGGTTATCGGTCTCATAACCATGTCCCACGCGAATGGTATCGATCTCGACAAAATTTTCATCCAGAACGACATAAAACCATTTGTGATAGAAATGCGCCGTCAGCACGCCGGTCGGATGGACCGTAAGATTACCGCTCCGAACGACATCGTCGTAACGGCGATAAAAATAGGGTGTACCGTCATTTTTACAAATGATGAGATAGTTACCTGTCCCCTCATTTGGATAATTTGTCGCATAAAAAATCATACCCGGCGCCGTCTCGGCGTATTGCCGAGCTTCTATTGTCGGAAAATCGCTCGGCACAGCAACACCGTTTATCAGCCGCGGTGGTTCAAACGCCGTTTTGTGAACGTGCATCGGGTGCTCGGACGTCTCGGCTTTAGCCATACCTGGAATATTACCTCTCTCCTCAACCGTATGGAAAGAGTAGGAAAAATCTGACGCTGAAAACTGGCTTGTAGCGATGATCACATCGATAGATTCATCATACTTGAAAGGCGAATCCGGTTTAAAGATGATGGTCCGATCATCGGCCGCGAGCAATGTTTCACCCGTGTATTCGCCGGACTCTCCGGAGACAGTAATGAGACTTGATAGATCAGTAATCTGGTTGAGATAAGGAACATCTAACTTTAGTATGATCGTCGTTTGCCGCGTTAAAAAATCGCTATCCGGGAGAGGAAAGATATAATCGATCGTCGGATGATATGTTCCGGGGAAAAGGTGTAGTGACAAGCACAACACAAAACAAAACATCAACTTTTTCATAAGCACGATCCTGCATGAATCAGCCGCGATGTCATTGGGCGGTTGATAGGCCTTTTTTAGGTTCGATGAATTATTTGACCAAAATCATTTTTCTTATAATTGTATGGGACTCTGTTTGCAATTTATACAGGAAAACACCACTGGGAGAATCAGAGCCGTCAAATAACACTAAATGTTGACCGGCGGTTATACGTTCATGCACCAGTCGTTGAATTTCCCGTCCGCGGACATCGTAAACGGCCAAGGTGACAAACTGATCTCTGGGCAGCGAGTAGCTAATCGTAGTGCTCGGATTGAATGGGTTAGGATAATTCTGTAGGGCAAAAGATGAAGGCGAATTAAATTGATCTTGCACATAATTCGGTAAAAGTTCCCGGACGGAGACATTGTCAAAATAGCAATCAAAATCCGAGGTGCCGCAATTTAAAACCACGCGGGCCTGGCTGTCGGTCGGATCTGTCATTTCAAATTCAAATCGGAAGCGCTTTTTTTGCCGGGTGATCGCCATAGGAGTGGTTTTGGAGTAAACCGTCCAATCGCCGCCGTTTTCCGCAACTCGCGGTTCAAAAGCTCGGTTCCCATCAGCCCAGGCGTCGAATTCGAAAACATACTGCCGACCCTGAATCATGGGAAAACTTTCCTGGATGACTTGAATATCAGAATAGCCACTTCCAGCCTGTCCAGCATCGATCTCGACATGATATTCACCATCCTGAACGAAGCCGTTCGCCGACGCGCCGTTTTGTAAATTAAACCTCCAGCCATCATCGCCGTCGCTAAAATCACCATTAACAATCATATCATCGCCCGGGCGGGAGACACTGACCAACGCGGAAACCGTTTCGGAATACTCGCTTTGTTCTCCAGTCGAGTTGACAGCGCAGACTTTAAAGTAATGACGCTTATTGTTCTCCAGATCAGATAGTTCGACAAAAGTCTGTGTGGTGGCAAGCAATTGCGCCATGTTGTTTTCGGAAGTACCACCATAAATCAAATATTGTTTAACATCGTTATCACCGAATTTATTGAAGATCAGCGTCACCCCAAGCGACGACGTTTCCGCGAGAAGGTACGGTTTGAGCATTATTCCATCCCAATCATATCGGCGCGAGCGGTAGCTGGAAATCCCCTGCACTTCAATTTCAAAGAGCAAATTATTATTCTCATCCACCTCGCAAGCGCGCAATGGCGGCCAAGCTGACCAATCAATATAGGTCTTGTTATTGGCTAATCGCTGCACGCTGCCCATCATGCTGGCAAAATTAACTTTATCGTAGCGATATTGCCAAATCCTTTCCGCCGTCTTTTTCTCCGGATCAATTTTGTATTCTACGGCGCGTGTAAAACTCGGCGAACGATTATTGCCGTTATCATAAAGGGTATAAAAATTTGGCTGTCCGGGCACCGGGCTAAAATGATGCTGGGCTGAAAACCGATAGTTGTCATCACTGTCAAATTGATTATTGTTGCCGCCAAATCGCCAGATAAATTCGCCTGTTACACTATTGATTTTATTGACCTCACCCTGACTGCGATGTGAAACGACGTAATTTCCGTCAAAATCAATAGCAATGGAATTCGTGTGCGCCATGTCAATGGAACCGCCGGTACGATTGACCTCGATGGCATCTTCAACTTTGAGATAATCCCAGCAACGCCACTCCCAGTAGACAATGCCGTCGCTATCGACCTCCTGAATATGGTTGCCGATGACATGCGCATTGCTCTGCCCACCGAAATAGGATAAATCCATACGACGATCCTCCTCACAAACGAGCAGGGCGTGGCCATTATCGAGCAACAACATTTCATGGGAATCCGTTCGATAGCCATGACCGGCACGAAAAGTGTCGACCTCGACAAAATTATGGTCCATGATCACATAAAATCCCTCATCGCTATTGAGATAACGATAAAACGAGAGCAATCCGTTGGGTTGCACTTTAAATTCGCCGCTGCCAAGATTGGCGCGATCGTACTTGCGATAAAAATAGGGCGTGCCGTCATTTTCACAAATGACAATATAGTTGCTGCGGCTATTCGTATCAAAAAAAGTGGAAGCGAAAAAAATTCGGCCGGGCGCCGTTTCACCATACAGCGTTGTATTAATGACTGGAAAATCACTCGGCACCGCCACTCCATTTATCATCCGCACAGCGTTCGTCTTTGATAAGCTCGCCGGGATCGTTACATGTTCAGCAGAGCTGTTTGAAGCAGACGGTAAAACATCATCAACATTTTTTATAATGAAAAAGTAGTCGAACGACAGATTGTCGCTTTTTATCAACACATCGATTGTATCCCCATACACAAATTCCCGGTACGGATGAAATAAAACGGTGTGATCACGAACAGAAAGAGAACCACTATACTCACCCCCAGAACGGCCGCGCGCCGTGACCGCTACATCGTTCGGTGTATCTAACATCTTTAAGATGATTGTTGTTTGTGGATTATGGAAATCGGAGCCAGGCTTCGGATGGATGTAGGTAAAATCGTGAGTTGCGAGGAGCGCACCACTCACAAGCAGTAAAAATAAAACAACAATGCCTATCTTTTTCATAAAGTAGATTCCTTTTTAGATATGGAATCTACATAAGAAACAAATATTTCTGTAAAATCAAAATAAAGTCTATGTTAAGCTGGACAAGGGAAAGCAGGAGGATTAGCAATTAGAATTAGCCATGGATCATCAAAGTCGACTTACAACAACGTCGGGGCCCTGGATAAAAAACCGTTTGTCATCAATGCGATTGACAACGTAACCCTCGCTTGAGCGAAGTTCTTTTCGCGATGGAAATATCGCCACAAATTCTGTGTCTTCGCCAATGGATTTATAATGCTGCCAAATATTAATAGTATACTGTCTTCCCGCAGAACATTTCGTTAAAATTTCGTCAATCTTTACTGGTTCCATCGTGTTCTCTTTATAATACTATATCCATCACACGATAAATTACGCACTTTATTTTAAGACAAAATTAATTCAATATTATGAATCAGCAGCAATTCGAAACTCCTCCCTATTATCGGCCTTGTTTAAGGAAAAGTAGAGCTCAAACTTTTTTCTCCACGATGTATGTTTCAGTTTCTGCTGAATTTCTGCCGCAAAAATGCTTTCAATGATCCTTTCGGTCTCATTTGGATAATCGACATTCACACGCGCATCAGAAGTCAGCCAGGCATCGATAATTTGCAGATTCTTTTTTTTAAAATTCTTGAGAATCGGCACCCCCATATGTTTCAAGGCTGCGGCGTTATAGTGCTGCTCATGTTGCTTTTTCATCGGCACCACCAGCAATTTCTTTTGCAGGAACAACGTTTCAGCAGGCACTTCGAATCCAGCACCGCTGAGCACGCCTTTTGAGGTGACAATACTTTTGATAAAATCAGTATTATTCACCGGCAAAACAGTGACATTGGCGACCGTCTCCGGTTGCCGTGCATGTTTGCTGAAAACCTGCCATCTTACATCGCTAAATCGTTTGAGCCGGTCAATGACTTTTCGATGATCGTACGCCGGCAAATAGACCGTATAATGATCTTGCTCATCCACGGGCAAATCGCGGATGTGTTGCCGAATGATTGGCGTACGGATATGCGTGGCATAGGATTGGAAATGAAATCCTAGTTTCAGCATGGATGGGGCGTAATTTTTCAGGATAAACTCACCAAAAGCATCGCGTCTTTTCGGTTTAGGAACATGTTTATCGAGTAGCGCGGCCTGGTGACTCAACGCCAGGCACGGTACATTTTTCAGATAACAGGCCCATGCGGAAATCGGCTCAAAATCATTGATGACAAAATTATACTGTCGAACCGGCACGCGCCGGATCTCATTCTGAATTCTGATAAAGTTAGTTTTTATATAGGTATTCCAGATATCCACGCCGCCCATTTTGCCAAAGATAAAACTGATGCCTTTCAATCGATAATCAACAGGGGCTTCGAGGCGGACGTCCGCTTGTGTGCCGCTGATAAGAATATCGAGATCGCAATGTTTTTGTAAGAGTGGAATGATATCGCGCGCTCGGCTAATGTGTCCATTGCCGGTACCTTGGATGGCGTAGAGGACTCGCATGTGTTGCTCAACTAATTTGATGATGAGAAAAAAAGAACCCTGCCAGAGAAAAATTTGACAGGGTTTGCGGATAAATTCTGTTGATCAAACAGACTATTCTTTCGAAATAATGCCTTTTTCAACGAGATAATCCATCACCTTTTCGGCGCTTTCTTCCAGGGACAACTCGCCGGTATTGACCACAAGTTCCGGATTGTCCGGCGCTTCGTACGGCGCGGAAATGCCGGTGAACTCTTTAATTTCGCCGGCGCGGGCTTTTTTGTACAAACCTTTCGGGTCGCGCTGTTCGGCGATTTCCAACGGCACATCAACGTACACTTCGATAAATTCGCCATCGGTCAACAATTGGCGCGCGGTTTGGCGATCGGCTTTGTACGGTGAAATAAATGCCGTCGAGACGATGAGACCGGCATCGGCAAAAAGTTTGGCCACTTCGCCGATCCGACGGATATTTTCCGTGCGGTCATCAGGCGAAAATCCCAGGTTTTTGTTCAAGCCGTGGCGGATATTGTCGCCATCGAGCACATACGCCAGATTGCCGTTTTCAAACAGTTTTTTCTCAACTTCCATGGCCAGGGTTGATTTTCCCGAACCGGACAGACCGGTATACCAGAGCACCACGCCCTTTTGTCCGAGAAACGCCTCGCGCTCTTTTTTATGAATATCACCGGCATGCCAGGTGATGTTGGTTGCTTTTTGTTCAGCCATTCGTTTTCTCCATTAACTTTCTAAACTTTGATAATATTTAATCAGAATATCCGCAACTTCGGGGCGGCTAAATTCTTTTGGCGGCTTTTGGCCGTTACCGAGCATGTCGCGCACGGCTGTGCCGCTGATGAGAACGCGATCATCCTTGCCATGCGGACAGGTTTTCATCGACGCCATGCCATCGCATTTGTGGCACCAGAAGGTCCAGTCGATGTTGAGCGTTGTAATGTGCAATTCACCTTCCGGGATTTCCTCGAAAATGGTCTGTGCATCAAACGGACCGTAATAACTGCCAACGCCGGCATGATCACGTCCAATGATAAGATGGCTGCAGCCATAATTTTGCCGGAAAACAGCATGAAGCACCGCCTCGCGCGGGCCGCCGTAGCGCATTTCCATGGGATACACTTTCATCACAACACGATTCTTGGGATAATAATTGTCCAGCAGCACCTCGTAACATTCGATGCGGACATCAGCCGGAATATCATCGGACTTGAGTTTGCCGACAATCGGATGAATAAAGACGCCGTCGCAGACTTCCATGGCAATTTTGGTGACATATTCGTGCGAACGGTGAATCGGATTGCGTGTCTGAAACGCACCGACCGTATGCCAGCCGAGTTCCTCAAACATGGCGCGCGTCTCCACCGGACGAGCATAATGCTCTTTATACAGGTCAGGATACGGACCTTCGCTAAAAACTTTGACCGGACCGCCGAGATAAACATCGCCCTGGGCGTAAATTTTTGCGACGCCGGGGTGAGCGCCGTCTTCCGTACGGAACACCTTGATCGCTTCATTTTTTTTGTCATAGGTAAATTTATCCGCAATGGTCATACTGCCCATCAGTTCGCCGCTTTCATCATCGATGAGGGCAATCTCTTGACCAACCGAAAGTGCTTCGGCTTGTTCGGACGACACCGCCAGTGTGATCGGCATAGGCCACAAGATACCGTTGGCGAGATGCATTTTCTCAACAACGCCGTCATAATCTTTTTGAACCATAAAGCCGTCCAATGGGCTGAACGCGCCGACAGCGAGCATAATTAAATCCGAGGATTCGCGGGAGGACAAGCGAACGTGCGGCAAAGATGCGGCTGCTTTTTGAGCCTGGATGAGTTCTTCACCTTCGAGCAGCAGGGGCTTTAACACGCCGCCATGCGGTGGTACGAGTTGTACAGACATAGAGTGCTCCAATTTATTGAGGTTAATAGTGATCAAAGAATCGATTTATTCAAGTTCGAATAAAACAGGTACAAATTACATCATACAGAAATGGTAGCAATTCGCGGTTATCCATGGAAAAATATTTAAAAATCCCATATCATTTTTTTGCCAATCAAGAGTGCCCGAAACAAAACCAGAACCTAAATCAAAAAGCATTAAGCGGGATCGAGGAATTTTGGTTTTAAAACAATGCACAAGGCCGGTATAAGGACAAGTGCGCCGACCAGACACGCTAAAATGGACACGACAACGAGAAATCCAAAAAACTGCACCGGCAAAAAGCTGGAAAACAACAGCGCCGAGAAACCAACGATAACGGAAAAAGCGTTAAAAATAATCCCGCGGCCTGTGGTTGACAGCGTCTTTTTCACCGCATCCGTATAGTCCAGACCGTTGCGGCGTTCCTCGCGATACCGCCATAAAAAATGGATGGTATAATCGACGCCAACGCCGATCATGATCGAGCTAAGCATGGCCGTGGCAATATTCAATTCAATGCCGAACACACCCATTAGGCCAAAAAGAATAATAATGGACAAGGCGAGCGGAATGGCGGCAATCAGCCCGGCAATCGGCGAGCGAAACAGAATGGACAGCAGCAGCCCAACCACCACGGTCGCCAGAAAAAGCGACAAAATTTGCCCGTTGACCACTGCGCGCGCCAGATCGGATAACACCACGCCAAAACCGCCGACCAGCAATACATCGGGATCGTTTTCCACCATTGCCTTCAGCCGCTCAACCACGCGGCGCAGCACGATCGTGCTGGTTTTATTGACGCGTGCTGTAACCAATGCATGTTCATACGGAAAGTCGACCATTTTGCTGAAATCCTCGGGATCGCCGCTCATGGAATAAAGTTCAAAATATTGGGCGATGCCGGTACGGGATTCCGGCAACTGATCGTACATCGGCTCATTCGGATCGTTCAAGGCGCGGCTCATTTGTCGCAGTACTCGCGCCACCGACGTTGTCGTGCCGATTTCATCCATGGCCTGCATGTCATGTTCCATCTTGTCAATTTTGGCCATCATGTCGGGTGCTTTGATATCCCCCTTGTAAACAACCGAGACATTTTGCGAACCGCCGAGATGCTCATCAATCAACGTGTTGACGCGCACCGTTGGATGATCCAGCTTGTAATAGCCGTTTGGATTGGTATCCACAACGACGAAAAATATGCCGATCGTCGAGACAGCCGCGAGGACCAGCGATGTGACAATGATCCTCCTGGGATGATTGGCAACAAGGTGGCCAAAGAACCAGAGAAGTCGTTCGAGCAGAGGTATTTTTTGGTGATTTTCATCGAGATGGCCGAGAACCGGCTTGGATTTGGGAAGCAGCGAAATAATCGCCGGTACAAGAAACAGGCTCGCGGCCAGGGCAAACAGGATTCCGAACGCGGCCAGAACGCCAAGCTGCTGCGCCGGAATCAAGATATGTCCGAGCAGGCAGAGCATACCGGCCATGGTGGTCAAACCAGTGAGCAACACCGGCCGCCCAAGGCTGCGGAACATACGAACGGCAAGTTCCGTGCGAGTATAATTGTGTGCCGGAACATTATCCTCTTGATATTTGGCGATCATGTGGATGCCGTAATCGTTAGCCACCGCGATGAGGAAAATCGGCAAAATGATGGTGACCATGTGAATTTTCCAGCCGATCACCGCGATGAAACCGATCGTGACGAGAATGGACATGACGACGACCATAAACGGCAGGATGACGCCGCGCAAACGACGGAAACAGAGAAAGAGGAAAATCAGCATGATGAAAATACCGATCGGCAGCAACACGCGCATATCTTTTTTGATAAATATGCCCATCTCAACCCGGCTGACCGGCAGCCCGCCAATCATCACCTCTTCCTCACCCGGCACCTGGGCAATAACGCTGTCAATGCCGGCGAGTACGATTTCATCGCGCGCATCCGGTTCGAGCAAGGCGATAATCGCGGTGAGCGAAAAATCTGTGGCGACAACGCTGCCATAGACGATGTCGTTATCCCGCAATTCCTGGCGCAGCGTTTCTCGTTCCTCTTCCGTTGTCGGGATAGTGCGCACGGCCGGCTCGATGATCATCGCGCCTTCTTCGCTCTTGATTGATTTCAGATCAAAAAGCGATAACACTTTGTCGACGCCGTCGACGCGGTTTATTTTTCTCGACATGGATTTCACTCGCCGCAAGGTTTCCGGCTGCAGCACATCCTCCGCCTTTACAATGACCAAAAGCATTTCCGTGCCGCCAAAAATCTCGTCAATTTTATCGGTATCCATTCTCGACGGCATATCTTTGGGCAGTTGCGACTTGAGGTCGGTATCCATTTCAACACGTGGAATTTGCGACATAAAAGCAAACGTCACAATCGTAAAAACAACAATGACAAGCCAGCGATAGTGGATAATTTTTTCAGCAAGTGTGTTCATGTTTTTCCCTGTGGTCAGGCATCAGTTTAAAAGGAAACGCGCAACTCGACAAAAACCGAACTCAGGGCTTTTTCGACGCTGCCAAACAGCGTATCGTCCGGTCCCGTGTAAATGTCGCCGCCAATCTTTAGCGTCAGCGCATCGGTTATATCGCGCGTGATAATCGGCCGCAGCAACGCTTCTTCTGTGGTAAAATCGTAATAGGCGGCACATTCAAAATCCAGCGTTTCGTGGAATAGCGCCAGAGCGGGACGAACAAACGCGGCATGGCTAATTTCATGCATTTGCGAGGTGATCATTCTATTGGTCAGATATAGCGGCGCCAGTTCCTTGTACAATCCGGTGGCATTAAATTCGGTAAAGTCGATCACATAGCGGCCGATATACTGCGCGATAATACTGAAATCGCCGATGGTCTTGTCAACTCCAAAAACATATTGTAAATCCGGATTGGGCACATGCGGCAGGGCGTCATCCTGATAATCTTTGATGGGCATCCGATACGCCAGCTCGCCGCGCAGACCGAACGAGCCGAGAGTTGTGGAAAAATCAGCGCCAACAACCTGCATTTCGTATGGCTTGTTGACGATGACCGCTTTCAAGCCGCCGATAGACGTGTCAAATCCGATAGATGTGGGATAGATGCCCGGCAACGGCATGTAACCGCGAAAGTAAGAGACGGAGCCGTCAATGGCGCTCAGATTGACATCGAGCTTGGCGGCGATGGAGCCGTTATCCAGTTCGGGACCGGGCGTTTCAACGCCGGCAAATTCAACAAAATCCGGAAAGGGAAACAACGTCGTCGGCAGTTCCGACGGCCGATACTGCGGCACCCAAATGAGTTCAAGATTAACAGGAGAGAAATTGTACGTTGCTCGGAACAGAAAATTGCCGATGCGGCGATCATCCTCATCCGCTGATCGCACGAGCATATTTTGCGGTGTGATGTTATTGGTCGGATTAAAACCATCGGCCCGACCCCACACAATGATTTGCTGGCCGATGCGTACATCCAGATTGCCAAGATAGGTATTGACATAAGCTTCGCGCACGTCCATCTCCGAGACCGATTGGCCAAATTCATAGCCGCGCCGAAAACGCAGCTCGGCATAGCCATCGCCCCAGCCGCCTTTGCGTACGCGCATTTTCAGGCCAACCTCACCATAGCCGGACTTTTGTTCGAGCTTGTCGTTTTGCACGCTCTTGCCGGCGAAAAAGGCGCCGCGCATAAAGCCGTTTAATTCATACGGCGTCGAACTCTTTTCGTCGAGTGAATCAAAAAAATCTTGTGAAAACGCCGGCAGGACCAGCAGCACAAAAAATAGCAAAAACATCCGTCGCATGGAAACTCCTCTCCGGTGAACGCATCAATAGTATGTGGCAAGAAAGTCGCGCGCTTGTTTTTTGATGAAAGAATCAATGGCCAGATCGTGAACGATCCCTTGTGTATTGATGATCTCATTCAACAGCTTTTTAGCGCGCGCATGCTGCTTTCGATCGTGCAGCACTTCGGCGAGATACATTTTATTGTAAAGATTGTTCGGCGCCATCCGGTTTGCCTTTTCCAAATAGTCCAGCCCAACTTCTTTTGACGGCCAGGTTAAGATAACCGGGATATACGGCACAGAAAAATTGAGCATACCGAGCAGCCGATAGGCGCCGGCATCAAGATAGTTCTCGTCCAATTCCAGGGCGCGTTCGCCATAAAACTTGACCTTGGCAGCAACGCCTTTTCGAGCAGCCGCAAAAAGACCATACACCTCGGCCCAGCGCGCCCACATAATGCCGAGCCACGAATACACCTCAACAGATTCGTTCAGCTCATTGACATACTCTTCGCCGATCGCCAATCCCTCGGCATAAATCTTTTTCTTGAGCTTTTTATCGTCCGTGCCGAATTGTCCCTTGAAATAAAAAGCCTGCAACAGTTTCCATAACGCCTCTGTACGTCTCGACTGGTCCGTTTCGTTTTTCAGGACCGCTGTATAAAGCGTCATGGCGGCGTTGATGTGCGTTGTATCGGCGATCAATGTTTCAATATTAAAATTTTCATCACGATACTCAAACAAGCTGTCCGCTTTGACAAGAATATCTGTGGCGTTCGTTAAAGTCGAGATAAACAAGAGAACGACACAAACAAGCAGATATTTCATAGGATCCTCAGCGCCGCGTATAAATCGAGGGTTAGCATGGATTAAATATAGAAATATAGAATCAAATGTTAATTCTGTATTAATTTTATGATTTTAATTCCAATTTTATCAATTGTTTTCAAGAGCATCAATGTAATAAAAATATTGCTGCGAAACAAGCAAACTCCCGGATGAGGAACCTGGACGCGGGTCAATCGTTAGACTCTTCACAAATTGTCATAAAATTAATGGAAACATAACTTGAGATTCATCATTTATTACATTACTTTTATGCTTAAATTTCGAAGGTTAATCCATTACAAAAAGGTTTGTAACTATGAAAGTAAAATTGATCTATAGCTTGCTGGTGGCGGGGATTTTTCTGTTACACTGTGGTGGTGATAAAGGTGTTGAACCAAAGCCAAAATCCAAAATTGAAGGCACGGTTACGTTTACCGGCTCCTGGCCAG
>CAYSNA010000066.1:0-16867 GCA_964432185.1 uncultured Cytophagia bacterium | reverse complement strand
AAGCCTACGCCATCATCACGGCGATGGGGCCGACCTATTTGTGGCCGCAATTGAATGAGTTGCACGACCTGGGAGTGGCGTTCGGTTTGTCCGAGGAGGAGACGCGCAAAGGCATAAAAGCTATGGTGATAAACACCATTGATCTTCTTTACGAGAGCGGGCTTGAATACGAAGAGGTCGTGGATCTGATTCCCGTTAAACCGCTTGGCGAATCCGAACACACATTTCGTGAGATTTATAGGACTAAATTGACAGGACTTTACAACAAATTAAGCGGAAAATAATGCCATACACAGAGATTCACAGAGGACACTCGGAGCTTCACAGAGAATTACAATATTTTCTCCGTGAAACTCCGTGCCATCTCTGTGCATCTCCGTGGCAGTTTGAAATATTGAGGATAGGATATATATGAGTCGTGTAACAAAACGTTTATCATTTTTAGATCGATATTTAACATTATGGATTTTTATCGCCATGCTGGCCGGCGTGTTTGGCGGCTATTTTAGTCCAAAACTGGCGTCTTTTTGGAATCACTTTCAAGTCGGTACGACCAACATCCCCATTGCCATCGGCTTGATTTTGATGATGTACCCGCCGCTGGCAAAAGTCAAATATGAAGAACTCGGCGATGTCTTTCGTAATGTCAAAATTCTGGGATTATCCCTCGTGCAAAACTGGATCATCGGTCCGATTTTGATGTTTGTGCTTGCGGTGATTTTTCTGCGTGACTATCCCGACTATATGGCCGGACTCATTATGATCGGCCTCGCCCGCTGCATCGCCATGGTGATTGTCTGGAACGAACTTGCCAAAGGCGACACCGAATATGCCGCCGGACTCGTGGCGTTCAATTCGATTTTTCAGGTGCTGTTTTATTCGATTTATGCCTATATCTTTTTAACCCTCGTGCCATCCTGGTTGGGATTGAGCAGTTTTGCGGTTGATATTACCATCGGCCAAATCGCAGAAAGTGTTTTTATTTATCTGGGCATCCCGTTTATCGGTGGAATGATCACCCGCTTTGTCGGCATTCGGTTGAAGGGCAAAGAATGGTACGAGATCCAATTTATCCCCAAAATCAGTCCGATCACACTAATGGCCCTGCTCTTTACGATCTTTGTCATGTTTTCGCTCAAAGGCGAGATCATTGTCAAAATTCCGTTGGATGTGATCCGAATCGCTGTGCCTCTGCTGATTTACTTTGTTCTCATGTTTCTTGTGTCATTTTTTATGGGTCGAAAAGTCGGTGCGGATTATTCAAAAACCGCGACGCTCTCTTTTACGGCCGCCTCCAATAATTTTGAATTGGCGATTGCCGTGGCGGTGGCGGTCTTTGGCATCAATTCGGGCGCAGCCTTCGCGGCCGTTATCGGACCCCTGGTGGAAGTGCCGGTGCTCATCGGTTTGGTGAATGTGGCGCTGTGGTTACAAAAAAAATATTTTGGACAGGTCGAACAGGGCACGGTCACGGCGCCGGATGTTTGCCCATAACTTTTTAATTCACAAAAATTATCAACAAGACAGGTTGCAGGATTTACTCGATCGAATTCCAGATGAGTGAAGAAGCGGTTACCTGATCATATTGAAATTTAAAAGGGTTGACAACATGGACGTCAAAGTTCTCGGCACTGGCTGCCAGAAATGCGAATTTCTCGAACAGCGCGTTAAAAAAGTCGCGGCGGAACACAACCTCAATATCGAGTTGGAAAAAGTCTCCGATGTCAATGATATTCTAGCCTACGGCATCATGATGACGCCGGGGCTGGTGGTGAACGGCGAGGTGAAAAGCAGCGGCAAAATTCCGTCCGAGCAGCAGATTTTAGAGTGGATACAATAAAATTTCGCGAACCATCCTGGAGAATAGAGGTTGTGCATCAGATTTAAAATCTGGCGCCAGGATAGAGTAATCGTTGTGTGACGGCTTTATTCTACCCCTTGCCGTTTTTCTCCCCCACCGTAATAATATCCAGCCGGCGGACGAACTCGTTGAGGATGATGCGGTAAAGGTCGTCGCCCAAACTGGCGTCTTCCATGCCGGCATCGATGTTGGGATTGTCATTAATTTCCATCACGACGATGCGACCGTTTATTTCTTTCAGGTCCACGCCATACAGGCCGTTGCCAATCAGGTTGGCGGCTTTTAGGGCAATCTGAATCACCTCTTTCGGCACGTCGTTGATGTGCCAGGAGGCGCCGGTGCCGGTGATGAAACTGCCGGATTTTTCATGCTTGACGATCTGCCAGTGATCGCGCGACATAAAATACTGGCAGGAAAACAGCGGCTGTTTGTTGAGGATGCCGATGCGCCAGTCAAATTCTGTGTAGACATATTCCTGCGCCAGCAACACATCGGACTCGGCAAAAAGCTCGTGGGCAATTCTTTTCAACTCGTCCAGGTTTTTGACTTTATGCACGCCGCGCGAAAAAGAGCTGTCCGGGATTTTCAGCACCACCGGATAGGGTATCTCCATCTCCAGCGCTTTGAGGTCATTGGTCTCATCCTTTTTCAAAATTTTGGTTTTGGGAATCGGCACCTTGTTGGCGGACAGCAGCTCCGACAGATAAATTTTATTAGTGCATTTGACGATGGAATCGGGATCATCAATGACCACCATGCCTTCGTTTTCGGCGCGGCGGGAAAACTTGTAGGTATAGTGATCGATCTGCGTGGTTTCGCGGATGAACAGCGCCTCGTATTCAGCCAGCTTGGAATAATCTTTTTTCTCGATAAAATCAACTTCGATGCCCAGCTTTTTGCCGATGGTCTCAAATTTTTTCAATGCCTTTTTGTTGGATGGCGGCAGTTTTTCCGCGGGATTGACCAGAATGGCCAGATCGTAGCGGCTCGTGCTTTTGGTTTTTTGCACGAGCCAGCGTTTGGTGGAATAGGCATTAAAAGCTTGAATGAAAAACGGCGCCTGGTCATCGGTGATGTTTTGCACGGCGCCGGGTCGAATGGCGGAAATTTGCCACTTGCCCTGCAGTTTAAACTCAACCTTGAGAATGGGGCAGGGGAAGAGCTCAAAGAGTTGCCGCGCCAGTTCGCTGAAATCCTTGTCTTCACACTGGCCTAAAAAAATGGTCATGACAAAAGTGGTCGGCGCATCGTGCGTGGTTTTGCTTTTCAAGCTCTTTTGAATGATTTCGTCGAGGTCCTCAATATTCAAACCATAAATGGATTTGCTGCTGAGATCCGTAATCGTCCGCACCGACGGCAGAATTTTGTGCTGCCGCGCTTCGGCGAGCAGCGAGCTGTAATAGCCCAGGCTGAGGTAACGATAACTTCGGCTCAGGTTGATGATGCGGACATCTTTGAGTTTGAGATATTCTTGTTGACTGATATAATCTTTTGCCAGCACTACAATGACGTCGGGAAAATGCGGTTTCCAGTCATTTCGCTGGTCGACAATGACAATCTGTGCAGCCATGGTATCCTTTTTCCAAGCTGTAAAAAATTAACGTGAGAACGAGTGACACGCACCCGCTATTTTTTTCTTTTGTTCAAGATGAGTACAGCCTTTTGTCCCGATTTTCCGTATTTGGACATACGCTCAAAATCTTTTTTCAGAATGGGCATGTTGATGCAGTCGGTCTCGGTTTTTTCGTTGTCCACATCAACGTACGAATCGTGCACATAAATAAAGCGATCATCAAATCCGGTGACCACGACCCAGTGCGGAAATTTTTCCCGATAAATACGATACGAACTGATGAGCACGATGGGAATGTAGCCTCTTTGAAAATAGGTTTGAATGTGTCCCACACTCAGGACGCCATACTCTAACCGGATCGGCCGTTTTTTTATTTCGGCCAACTGATCTTCCTGCACCAGCCGCCAGAAATTTTTTTTATACGGATTAAGGACCGAATAGAGAAATAAAACATCATCGTTTTTGACAAAGATACGCACGTCGTATCCACGATCATACGCCGCCAGGGCCAGGCCGAAGGGGCTGCAGCCGCCGTGTCCGGAGGTCATAAAAATGGTTGTCGATTCCCGCCAGATGCGCAGTTCCAATTTTTGATCAATCTCTACCTGCGGATCGAGTGCTTTCATTGCCATCATCAGCGCTGCCGGACCGCAGGTAAAGTCGCAGGTTTGCTGATAATACGGCACGCGCACCATTTCGAGATTCGGATGGCTGACGAGTTTTTTTTCAAATCGCAGCGCTTCGGTGTGGTCTTCATAATAATCCGGCACCACATCAAATTGCTTGTAGCCGTTTTTCTGGTAGAGTTGAATGGCCGCGGCGTTGTCGCGTCGAACCTCCAGGCGCATGGTAACGCACTCGTTCTCGACCGCATCCTGTTCTGCGGCGCGCAAGAGCGCCACACCAACACCCTGGCCGCGAAATTGGGACCGAACCCCCAGAGAATACAGCCGCGCCAGCGACGTGCCGATATTGTAGAGAACAATGCCGTAACCGCGAACGACTCCATCCATCCGCTCAATTAATGTCGTGGCGTTCGCTTTGGTCAGCAGATACTTTAAACTGCGCCTGGAGAGGCGATCCGCCTCAAACACCTCGTTTTCGACCTCAACAATGCTGTCGAGATCAGAAGCTGTTGCTTGTTCAATCATAATCAACTACTGTTGTGAAAAAAGAATATAGTGGGGAATTTAATTCAAATCAATAAAGAACATTGAATAATGGATATCAAATGCGTCGACAGTTCATCGGTCAGGCGAACTATTATGTCCTTTACAGCAGATATCTGGTGGACTAGTTTTGAATTTTCCCTTTAAAGCCCAAAAAGAACGCTCCGGTCTCTGTTTCCGTATCTGTCCATACGCTATCGGGGCGGGTCCAGCGCTCTGAGCGCGTGATGGATGTGGAGACGCCCTCCACATTGATAAAGAGGAAATAATCAATGTCGTCAAAACTGGCGAGCGCGGGCACATAGGGATTGTCAAAAGTATAGCGGCACACCCACTGTTCTTCGGCCGGTTGCGCCTGGGTCGAGACGATTTTATAATCGCTCGATCCGGTGCCCGCGATTTTGTTGCCCGCCAAAGAAATGTTGAAACGGGACGTGGTTGAATGCCACAATGATCTGACCACGCCGCATTGGTAATTCTTAACATCGACAAAAGAGTTCACCGTCGAACCGCTGAATGAACCATCCAGATTGGGGACCATACAAAACCAGTCGGGATGAAAATAATCTTTCCAGTTCGAAAGAGAGTCCTCCAGCGTCACACCGTCAAAAAAATCGCCGACACGGATCTCGGTTGCGGCCGTATCCGCGCCAAACTCGTTTTCGACACGGATTAAAAGTGTGTCATTTTCTCCGGCGCCAATAGTCGGCGAGATGATGCCGAGCTGAGCTCCGGTAAAGTCGAGCGCAGTGGTGCCGTCTATCGGTTGGTTGAAAATCCAGCCGCTGTCCGGTTTGAAAAAGCTGATGGTCGCGTTTGTGCTCGGATTGTCAAGTCTGCAGGAAAACAGCAAATCGCTGTGACCATAGGGCGTTTGGCAAAAGCGCAGATATTCCCAGTAACTCATGTCGATCGAATTGGGCACAACGAGTTGTGGCGCGTCTGCGGATGAATCTGCGCGTTGAGGCGAATTGATGCGCAACTCGACCGTGATATCATTGGTTCCGTCATACGGGGATTCGTGTTTGCCATTTGATACCAACAGGATGAGATCCTGACCGGCGTTTGTGAGTTGATGCAGGGTGGTCAATTTGAGCGAACCGGTTTGCCCTGGCGGCACGTCCTTCAACACATTGATGGCGCTGTTTTTCGTGGCGCAGAGCATCAGCCCGCCGTTTATGGAATCATCTAAAGATACGATCAGAGAGGCGAGGCTGTCAATGTCGGTAAAATTGAGGTCAATTTTTATCAACGCCCCGGAGAGATCGTTAAAACTGCACAGCATGGTTTGCAGCGTATCAGCCGGCCCATCAATTGTAAAAGTGTAGGCGTAATTTGATGGATTGCCCAGCAGTGTTCGACTAATATCACCATTATACAAATTCCCCAGAATATAATCGCCAAGCGTCTGATGCCAAAAGCGCTCGATCGGATCGGAAATCACCGATAACACGGCATCCACGGGATCTGTTGGCACAGTGGGTACATTGCCGTCACGGATATGTTCGACGATGCGGAGAATGGCCGCGTCTCCGTACATATCGGTCATTTTTTTCAAAAGCGTGGACATGCCATAGCCGTGCGCAGCAGCGGCATGTTGCCAGCCGAGGAAAAGGCGAACTTCGTTGCCGAAAAGTTCTGGCGAGAAATAGAGTGGATTATCGGCCAATGCGGACTCGGCCCACACGGCCAACGCTTCCGACAGCCAGAGTTGTTCCGGTTTGACATACGGATCGGAAAATTCGTAAAGATTTTGGATGAGATGCATAAATTCGTGTGCGGCGGTTGCGGCCATCTGTTGCGGGTCGTTCATAATACTGGTGCTGATGGTGAACCGGCCTTTGTTCAGGTTGGCGCGAATGGACGCGTCCGTTGGATTCGGCGGCATAAAGAAAGCGTATTCGCCCGCGTGCGGAATATCGGCGATTTGCACCGGCACGACCGCCGTTCTGCCGGAATACGAAAATCCCATCAACTGAAAAGTATCGTACGCCGCTTCAAAAAATTGTCCGAGCTCTATGGCTTGCGCCGACATTTCTGCGGGGTGGCTGATTTCAAAATGGTTGTTACTGCTTTTTGTTTTCCTGTAACCATCGAGCGCGGCAAAGCGAATTGATGAACTGACAACTTTATCAAGTTGAGAATCCAGTTTGTTCAAAGCGGCGGATGATCCGATGTTGAAAACGAGACTGCCGTTATCCATTAAAGCTTTTTGCGAAATGAAGGAATAGGCGCTGTCCCCGCGACTTTTGGAAAACGCCTTTTCGCCGATAACTACGAGTGTATCGCCGGAGATTGGGCCGCGGCAGGTTAGACGAATGTCAATCGGATCAAATTGCGCCGGCAAGCCATTTAATTGATACATCGTCGAGTTGATGAATTGATCCAGCGGTGAATCGGTTCTTGATGAGAAAAGGGAGAGTTGCGCCTTGTCCTGAAATGCCAGCGCGGGAATGGTGATGATGAGGCTGTCCACGTGCAGTGAGCCGCCCTCGGGGCCGATGGTTTTGCTCGCCAATAAGGTCACATCGTTTTGTATCGGATTTTCAGGTCTGGAAACCGGACCGGTCAAATCTTTTTCGCAGAACATCAGAAATGCGCCAAAAACCAAATGAAAAAACCAGAGTCGTCGTGCCGTCACCGGATGCCTCGTCATATCGTCAAGTTGAAGGGGATTGATATTCTTTTATACTGCAAGAGAGGACATTCGCGCAGTCTGTAATTATTTTCAAACAGCAAGGATGGTTCGTTATGAAATCGAATTGCGCCAAATCGACATGATATATTGTGCACTTTTAATAATTTAGGATTGTACGCTATTGCACCCGATTAAACACAAACGGCACATTGACGGTAATACTGCCTTCGGAAATGGAGGGGAAGCGGAGCTGTCGCACGATGGTCAACAGGTCGCGTACAAAGTCGGCATTTTGAATGGTGGATTCGACGACCTGCACATCCGTGACGCGGCCGTTGGCGGCGATGGTCACATCCACGCTGACTTTGCCGCGCAGATTTGGATCCTGACGCAAATGTTTGTTGTAAGTGTACATGACGCGGCCGTGCTGTGAGTTGATGACGGACATGACCGATTCGGAGGAACGTTGTCCGCGCGCCGTTTCGGAGCCGCGCATGCTTTGCGGCGTCTCAATGTTGACGTTGCCCTTTTTCTCCAGATTTACTTTTTGCACGCCGGCGTCATCGGCAATCAGATCATCAATACCGCCCGACGCGCCAAAGTCGAGCAGATCATCCAATCCTCCGGATTCGGAGCCGTTGCTGCCGTTTCTATTGCGCCCCACTCTGCCGCTTTGCAGCGATGTTTGTGTGCCGAGCAATTCGTCCAATTCTTTCACTAGCCCCTGATCGAGCAAAAAGTCCACCGCCGCGCTGGCGTTATCCGATGAACCCGAGCCGCCAATCAATCCCAGTAATCCGGCCGAGGCAACAGCTTTTTCTTTGCTCGTGCCGCCGGATTCGCTTTCGGAATCGGATAACGTCTCATCCGATTCGTCATCCTCGGACGATTGTCCGGATGCGTTTGCCAACGTTGATTCGATTGGCGGAGCGGCAGGTTGCTGCTGCAGCATGAAACGCGCGAATCGTTGCGGCACGGCTGTGGCTTCCGGCGGTTCCTCCGGCGGCAGATCTACGCGTTGCACGTGGATGCCCCACATCACTTCCAGGGCGAGAAACAGTACCAGCAAAAATTTGAACAACAAATCTTTGGACATGGCTTTGCGCGTGGCCGCCTGCCAGGTATATGCCGGTAATGTCGATTTTGTGATTTGGGCTTTTTCAAACATAAAGCCGACACGCGTGCCACCGACATCCACCACACCCTTGCGACCGTGAGAAAAATCGAGAATAAAAAAGTCACCTTTGCGCGGCAATAAATCCTGCACGATGAGATCCTGAAACGCCAGGGTCGACTCCTGGAAACGCACCGCGCCCTTCATCTTTGGATGAATGTACAAGCGGCATGTTGCCCCATTGTGTTCGATCAGCGGATGGGACTTGGGGAAAGCGTTGTCAAAAACAATGACATCGTTTTCCGGACTCAAGCCAAGCGTCAGTTTATCCCGCGCCACGAGCGTACGTTCAAGCTGGGTTTGCTGGTCCTGGATTTTTATGGTGAGTTTATGTGTGTTCTTTTTCGGCAATAGGATTTCTATCTAATTTTTGCCTCAGACAAAGACACCAAGGCACAACGTAAAGATTTTAGCTTTGCGGCTTGGCGCCTTTGCGCGAGTGTATTATTCTTTTTCCAAAACAGCCAAATTCATATTATTATAGCCAACCTTTCCGCAGGTCAGCATAATGCGTTTGAGTAAATCAAATGTAACATCCTTGTCACCTTGAATGGCGATGTTGCCCTGAAAACCCTGCATCTGCGACGACAACTCGCCCATGCCTTCGGAGAGCGAGCGCAGCCGTTGTAATTCCTGTTCCAACGGGGCGATGAGCATTTTATCGCTGTTCATAATGGCATCGAGCCGCTCGATTGGCCGGCCGTCCACCAACAACCACTCGGTGGTCAGAGCGATGACGGACATCACCGCCGGTTGTTTTTGTGACGTCGATTCGGGCAGCCGTAAGTCCTGCGCCACGGTCATAATCTGGCCGTCGGCGCTGTAACTTTTCAGCAAAAACACCAACAGGATGGTGAACATGTCGATCATTGATGTCAATCGTAAGGTGAAGCTGCCGCGCTTGGTGCGCGAACTGCCCTGCACCGGTCTGAATGTGTGTTCTCCGTTTATCATAATTTAACCTGATATGGAAATCAGTGGAAATCCGGCGTCGCGGCAACGATCCATAATGGCGATGATCGTTTCGTAACGGATCGAGGCTTCCGGCGAAATGATGATATCCTCGGAATCGGGATATTTGCTTTTTATGCGTTCAAGTTGCAGGTCAAGTTCCTGCCAGTTGTAATCCTCTGTGCGTTTGGCGATGGCGTCAAATTTGATTCCTGGACTGTTGAGCTGCAGTTCCGCTTCTTTAATCAGCAAAATATTAAGGATCGTGCTTTCGGTTTTTTGAATGGCCTGTTGCTGACTGGCCCGATCCAGGCTCGGCAACGACAGCTCGAGCACGGTAATTCGCACAAAGGTTGCCGTCAACAATAAAAACGGAATGAGAATAAGAAAAATATTCATCACCGCCGTCAGGTTGACGTCCGAATCGTCAGCGTGACCACGCAAGCGTCGTTTTGCAGACTGCTTGAGATTCATTTACGCCCCCGTCATAAAACGATAGAGTCGTGCGACGTTTTCGTTTATGTCGTCGACAAGCTCGTTGGTCGTCTCAACAAGATAGGTATAGCCGATGAGGCAGGGGATGGCAGTGATGATGCCGAACGCCGTCGTGTTCATGGCGATGGAAATGCCGGCGGTGAGCAGCGTCGCTTTATCCGCGGCATCGGCGTGCGCCACAGCGGCAAACGCATTGATCAGACCAAGGATCGTGCCGAGCAGCCCCAGCAGCGTCGCGACGTTGGCGATCATGGAGAGATAATGCGTGCGTTTTTCAAGCTTTGGGATTTCCACCATGGCGGCAATTTCCAGCGCATTTTGTATGTCCTTTTCGCTTTTGCCCATTTCCATCAAACCGGCTTTGGTGATGTTTGGCAGCGCGGCGTTGCTGCGGTTACAATATTCCATCGCTCCGTTGACGTTGCCGGCTTTTAAAAGCTGGGCGATTTGATTGACAAACGTGTCGCTATCAATCCGGTTGCGAAAGCGCACAGCGATGATGCGCTCGATGATCACCACAAGTCCGAGAATCAGCGCAAAAAGAATGATAAACATCACCGGTCCGCCCTGGGTGAAAAATCGAATGATATTGTTCAAGTTCAACCTCCTGAGTTCGATATGTTGAATCGAAAAACTGTTTTAAATCCAAGTGCACGAATGACACTAAATTGTTTGGTTTGAATTGTCGGTTCAAAGTTAGTCGTGAAAGTCGTGGTTAATTTCTTTTCAATTTTTATTCTTTAATTGTGCATTTTTTATTTCGCCCGCAGGGCGCGCTACCATTCTATCACATCTTTGCGTTTCTTGGTGTACGCCGCGCGGTACTTTGTTTCCACGGTCGTGCGTTTTTCAACCGGACGAAAAATGTCCTGCATAAACGAACGTTCGATCTGAATATCATCAATGTCCGGTGTTTGGCCGGGAAGGATAAACACCGCTTGAGGTTTTTCAAGCTGGCCTTCTACTTCGATCTTGTCGATTAACAGTTTGAAGTACTCCTGCTTGACCTTGGCCGTTTGCGTCGTGTCCGTCGCAGCGGACTTGTTTTGCGCCACAGCGCAAATCGTCAGCGCCATTATAAAAAAGCTTAATTTACGAATTATGCTCATCCTGCTCCTTCCAACTGACTGGCGTCGGCCTGGCCGCCGAACTGCAATTCCTGCCGCAGGGCCAGGGCGCGTTTGCGGCTGTGTTCCACCCAACTGTTGTTGATGCCGTTGGCTTTGGCTTGCTCGATATTTTTCTCATACGTGTCCAGCGCACGCTCTTTGTAAGGACGAGCTTTTTCGGCCAATTTTTCTCTATAGAGTTGCTTTTGTTCATCGCTCAAATCATCCGGAATTGGCGCCTCCAAAAAGGCACGCACAAATTCCTCAAAACTCATACCAATGCGATGCGACGACGCCGTCGACCAGTCGGCGATTTGGTATTTGATCGATTCGGTGTACGCTTTCACCACCTCGGTAAAGGCCACCACCTTTTTCTTTAAATTCGCCTCAAACGGTGGTTTCAAATCCAGATTTACATAATCGGCATACAAAATTTCGCCGATCATAAATTGCGCCTGCGCGACAAAATAATTGTCGAGTGCTTCGCCTTCCAGTAACAAGCTGGTAAAAGTGCGCACGGTCTGTTCAAAATAAAATGTGGCATCCTCAAGTTGATTGGCCTTGTATGCCGTTTCGCCCGCTTTAAAGGTAAACTCGAGAACATCAACATGATTGTCGGGATAGGCCTCGATATATCGCTGATAAAGTTGTGACGCCGCCATCCAACTGCCGGCGTTTTCGTAGCACAGCGCGGCATTTTTTAGCGCCTGTTCGCGCCATTCGGACTCGGGATAGCCGTCAAAAATCTTGATATAATTGCCGGCGGCGTTTTGCCATTCGCTCAGGGATTCCCGGATTGTGCCGGCCTGATAAAGCGCTCTGTCGCTCAACTCGGCGGCGGGATGATTTTGTGCCAGACGCTCAAACGTTTCGGCCGCACGGCGCTGATCACCAGATTTTTGCAGTTGCGCGGCCGCCTCAAACAAGGCGCGTTCCTGAAACGCCGCTTCCCGGGACGATTCCGCAATGGACAGCAACACGGATGCCGCTTCCGAGGTGTCGCCGCCGGTGCTCAGCTTTTCGGCAATTTTAAACTGCGATGACGACGCCAGCCGCAAGGCGCGATTCACCTGCTCGGTCGAATCCGGGAACGCTTTCGGAATGCTGGTAAACCATTCGAGCGATTTTTCAAAATAGCCGCCATCAAAATAACATTGGCCGATGCTCATACCGGCCGCGAGTTTATAGACACTCGACTTGAGCTCGAATACTTTTTTGTACACATCCACGGCATGTAAATAGGCGTCGTTTTCATTGAGGATTTCACCGTATTTCATATACACTTGATCGAGCCAGGCGCTCTTTTGAAAACCGAGGCAAAAATCGTTGCATGCGAAGAGCACCAGTTTATCCGCCGGATCGGAAATGAACACCGTCGCGGAATCGCCGCCGGCGATAAAGTTGGCAATGTGAACTGTGTCCGGTTGCGCGGACGCCTGTGGCTGCTTCATCTGCACATAGCTGAAAATGCGGTTGAATGCGGCTTTTTCACGATAGGATGAATCCGGATATTTGGTCACCACCTCGTGATAGGCATCCGCGGCTTGGGAGTAGCGATACGATTGATAGAAACACTCGGCCAGGAAATAATGAATTTCGCTGGTGTTTTCTTCGTTGGGGAATTTATCGATATACTCTTTATATTTTTTGATGGCCGAGCCGTACAGAGCGGTGGAGTCAAGCTGCTGGGCTTGCGCCTGGAAAAAAGTGCCGAGATACACAAGCGTTTCCCGCGCCACGTTCAAGCCGACCTCGTGCATGTCGCCTTTGGCGTAATGTCGCAACCAGTCGCTGCCCGGGCCAAAATAGGTGATTTTCTCCTCGCGCACAACGTTGGCCGCGCTGATGTCGTGCACGGCTTCATAGTCCTGCACGATCATATCAAAATACGTGGGCGCGTTTTGATGAAACGGATAAAAATCCAGCAGCACACGGTAGGTATGGATGGCCTCGGCGTACATGTTTCGCTTTTCGTACAATTCAGCCATTTTTTCGAGAACAGCCGGGGTGTACTCTTTCTCCGTCATGGACTGGAAAAATTCGCTCGCCAGTTGCGGGCCGCCGTGCTCGGTAAATGAGCTGGCAATATAATGAATGGACTCGGTGCGCAGATCCATGGCCGATAATCCGTCGCGCGGCGTGGTCATTTTTTCAACCGCGTTGATGTCCTCGATGAGCGCCAAAAATGTGCTGATCGCCTCGGAATAGTTGCCTTGATTATAATAGGTCCATCCGAGTTTGTACAGCGACATGTTGTAATATGGATTGTCCCAGTGGTTCAACAGCAGTTTGTAATGCCGGACCGCCTCATCAAACTGGCGTTTTTCAAAATAGTACTCGCCGATACGAAAATGCGATTCCAGCGCGATGGGCGAGTTGGGGTATTCTTGCGTCAGCAGTTCAAAATTAATTTTAGCGTTTTCGAGATCGCCGGCATCCATATAGGAAATGGCGAGTTTGTAAATTACTTTGTCCCGATATTTGACATTCGGATATTTTTCGATGAGGGTGGAACAATAGCTGATGGATCGCTCCATGTTGAGCGCCGGCATTTCCGGCTCAACAGAGGTCTCTCCCTGTTGAAAGGCCGCCATTTTTTGCTCAAAAGTTCCCATCTCTTGTTGAAAAACCAGCTGGGACCGTTCATAGTGCAACTCGGCGAGTTGAAACATCAAGGTCGGCGCGAACTCGCTCTTCGGATATTTGTTCAGCAGCGTTTCGTGGTCGAGAATCATTTCATCGAGAAGGCTGATATCGCCGGACGCTTCTTCAATCATCGCCGATACGACAGAGCTTTCTTGTGCCATAGCCGGGATGGACAGGACAATCAAAAAAATGAAAAAATATGTTGTTAACGATTTAAACATTAAAATCGATCCAAAAGAGATTTTTCTAAAATGTTTGAACGACAAAGGCCGCTCACGCTGTTGATCAGCACAAGGTTAAATCAATCGACATTGACTACGTTCAGCACACGAGCATCAGTTTGCAAAGCCAAGTTCGATTATCCGCCTTGTTGTCTTTGCATTTGGCGTTCGCGCTGCCGTTTTAAAAATGTCGCGCGCGATTTGCCATATTCGGCATAGGCGCGCCAGTTGCGCCGTTCTTCTCGCAACGCCGTCAGTCTGGCCAGTTTATTGAGCTGTGTCATATGCTCGCTCAACTCCTGGCGTTCGCGCTGAATATCGCGTAGTAAAACAGTCTGATCCTGCGAGAGATTCCGCCGCTTTAAATCTTGCGCGGCTTGTAAATCGTCAACAAGATTGCCTTCCAGGATGAGCAGCTCCAGTTGCCGTTTTTCGATGCGCTGCCGTTCCAGTTCAATGTTTTCGTTGATCGTTTCAATCGACGTGACGACTTGATCCTCTTCCGGAAAAATGGCGATCAGGTGATCGTAAATTTTAATGGCCTCGTCGTATCGATTCAATTTTAAATAACTGCGGCCGAGCAAGAACAAACCTTCCTGGGTGATGTCATTCACTTCGTAATGGGTATACAGTTCGGTCAATGGAGCAATGGCCTGCTGCCACTCTTTTTTCTGTGAGGCGGCCCAGCCCATCGCCAATAGCGCGTTCGGGTGTTTGGGACTGCTCGGGGTGACCGCCTTGAACTGCTCCATGGCGCGATCATAATAATCCAGTTCGAAATAGAGGTAACCGAGCGTCAAGTGCGCTTCATCGATAACGTGCCGACGCTCATCATTGATGACGGGCAATTCGAAAAGTTGTTGAAACACATCAATCGCCGGATTCACATCCTGCATACGTAGCAGAGATACTGCCAAAGTGTAGAGGATATAGTCGTAGTATGGGCTTTTGGGCGAGGCCGTTTGCAACACCTGGACCGCCAGCGGGTAATTGGCCTGCTTGTAATAGGCCATGCCGGCATAATAGTTGGCCAGATCGATGATGTCGCTGGACGGATTGCCGCGCAACAGCGTTTGGTAATAATCGAGGCTGGCGGAAAAATTGTCGCGGTCATATTCGATGCGCTGCAAACCGAGCAGGGCATCCGGGACATAACTGCTGGATATATAATTTTTTAGCAGGTTTTCGTAGAGCTTGAATGAACCTTCCTGCATGTTTAATTCATACAGGCAATTGGCAAGAATGTACACCGCCTGGGCGATCTCGGAAAATTCCGAGTATTCTTCAACCAGTTCGATCAGTTCGCGCGAGCTTTTCCAATACTCGCCGCTTTTATAAAATGTCATGGCCTTGCTGAACCGTTTGCCGGCGGCTTTTTCAAGATCCTCATCATTGACGATTTTAAACGGATTCACCTGCGCCGGCGCTTCTATAACGTTGAAAAAAAACAGCGACAGCAGGATGCCCAGCACTATGTTGCGTTTTTTGATTAACATTTCTGTAATATCATCGCTCCGGGTGGCTTAGAATGGAACATTTTCTTTCTTTTCGTCTTCCAGTCGTTTTTGGTACTCTTGCAGTTCTTTGATAACCTCTTCGCGTTGTTGCTGGATTTCTTTGTCTTCCTGTTGCTGCTTGTGCTCTTGTTTTTGCTCGAGTTGACGTTCACGATCCCATGACGGAAACACGGTCCAGCGATAGGTCAGACCGACGAGAATTTTCCAGTCCGCATAGTTTTCCCAAAAACGCGGCACATGCGCCTTTTGCTCAGCAGTGGGATGATAGCCGCCAAGCTCCAGGTCCGCTGCTATATCAAAAATGGTGCCTCGTTTTATCAACGTTTTGAAACCACCCGACCAGCGCAGCGAATTCTGGCTGAACGAAACATGGGGCTGGTTTAAAAACAGCTCGCCGGATATTTCGCTATAAATTTGTGACGCCTTGATTGGAAATTTACAACCGATTCCGCCAATGATCTGATCCGTGTCTCCCACCAAAAATCCCTTGGAATAATCATGGCTTTTATAGCCAAGATTGAACAATACTTTGAGCGGCAGCGGCGCCTCGGCGCGACGAAAATCCAGCGTCATCAAGCCGAACATGGCGTAGCCCAATGCCTTTTCGCTGTACGGTTCAAAGAGGAGAGGATGAGTATAGCCGGTCGCAACATCGGCATAGATCAGAAGGCCATAGTGCACCAAGCCGGGTCGGGGGATGTGCACTTTTAGTCCGAATTTTGAATCACCGACCGCGCCCCACAAATGCTCCTGATCCGTCTGGTAGGGTGTGAGGTGGATAAAGGTCTCAAACACTCGACTGATGCCGAGCGTCAACCCGACATTCAGTGTGTTATCTTTTAATAAAAGATTGCGATCATAGTCGGCCTTGGTATAAAATGAAGCGAACGGATTGACATACAGATCACCTGCTGTCACGGTTTCAGCCTCGAAGAGACGCAGCATACCCTTGCCGCCCATTTGTGTCACCTGGGCGTGCGCATTAATCATCCAGAGGAGTAAAAAGAAAATGAGTCTATTTGAATGTCGAGCCTGCATAGCTGTTCTCGAGTTGACAATAAAAAATGTAGCGGTTGGCGCTCAAAGAAGCAACTTGTTTTTGGATGATTGTTGCGGACAAGTTTGAAGAGCTGGATGGAAAAAGTGCTTTCTTGGGAACGTTTTTTTCAAATTAAAAGATTTGGGGTTGAAATCCGTGATATAAATCTTTATCTTACTTGTGCATCTATACCACCGATATACTCTAGCACATTAGTGAATGTTCCTTACCTATTGAATAGTCCAAACGCCCAACAGCAAAATTGACTCGAAGACGCGGTTCAATGTCGTGTGAATCCTTTTTTTTATTAACTGATTATGCAAATGTTTCAGCTAAATGGTCCTTAATAGTAATCGAATCAACATTCTATCTATGATTCTTAGTCGAATCATTGAGCTTTCTGATAAAAACTTGGCAGTATTGACAAAAAATAATAAACCACCGAGACCGCTGAGCAACGCCGAGATTTTAAAA
>CAYSNA010000065.1:7438-16990 GCA_964432185.1 uncultured Cytophagia bacterium | reverse complement strand
TGTATTTGGCGGCCGAGTGGCGCGCGTTGATGTGCCCCAGTTCGTGTCCAAGCACACCGGCAAATTCAGCTTCGTTATTCAAATAGGCCATAATCCCGCGCGTAAAATAGACATAACCGCCGGGCACGGCAAACGCATTCACCACCGGCGTGTCCAAAACTTTGAATGAATAATTGAGATTTTTTCGATGTGTGGTCTGTGCCATCTGTTGGCCCAGACGATCAACAAAGGCGTACAGCTCCGCATCATGATAAACGCCGTACTCCTGAATTACCGCCGCATCGGTTTGCTGCCCCATAACCGATTCATCCCTTTCGGTCATCAGCATGAGTTCACGCTTGCCGGTCACGGGATTGACGGCGCAGGAGATAATCCAGGCCAGCAGCACAACGGCAATGACCATACTGCCGGCAACAGTCAATCGTTTGTTTTTCATGGTCTCTCTCCAAAATTGTTGTAGTTACTCTAGTTTGCGAATACGACCTTCCACCGCAGAGTCGATAACAGGATGTTGTTCAATATAATCGATCACAACATCAGAAACAAGATCGGCGGTAGTGTTGATATTCGAAATCTCATAACGTTCCTGCAGACTGGACAGGACAAAATCCACGGTTGCACCGCGATATATCGTATCCGGATCAATGGGCTGCCCATTGACATTCATCGACATAATTTTTACTGCATTGTCGGCATCGGTCGTGTAGTTATAATCAACGCCGGAAATCTGGTACAGGCCGTAACTGTTTTTGACCGCGCCCTGAATATCGTTCTGCAGAATATCAAATAACACTTTCCCGGTGCATTCAAACGTGGCGATGTAATTGGAAAACGGCAAAATTTCGAGGATGTCCATTTTGGTGATTGGACCGGCAGGTTGACTTTTACGAATGCCGCCGCTGTTCAACATGGCAAAATCAGTCGACGTGTTTTGACGCATAACATCCGTGAGGAAATTGCCGATATTCGTCTCATTAAAATTGCTGTTCTTCCATGTGGTTTTCAGCGTGCCGATCTGCTGGCCGTATTCGGCATCAATTTCAGTTTTGAAGGAATTGACCAGATCAGCCATTTGAGGATTTGGTGATGTGAGACTGTCAGCCCACGTTGGAATCAGCTCGCTGCTAAAGCCGGAAATCGTATCGCCGGCAACGTCAACAGTCAGCCGCCCGAGATAGCGCGTTTTGGCCCCGGCCTGCACGATGAGGATACCATTCACCATCCGCGCCTGTTCGATGCGCGTATGGCTGTGGCCGCCGACAATAATATCGGCATTGGTGATATTGCGCGCCAATTCCTCATCAACATCATCGCCCTGGTGCGTCAGCAGCACGATCAGATCAGTTTTCGCATCAATCTCGTTGATGATCCGCTGCGCCGTCTCCACCGGATCGGCGATGACCACATTGTCAAGATTTTTTCTGGCCGTAACGTTAAACAAATCCGTTAAAATGAGGCCAATAACACCCACGCGGATGTTTCCAACGTTGTATATTTTATACGCGTTCGGCGCAAACTGTTTGTCGTTGATGACAAGATTGGCGGAGAGCACATCAAAATTGACGAGTTTGAGCAATTTGGCGAGATTTTCCTGCCCTTCATCAAACTCGTGATTGCCGATGGTAAACCCGTCATAATTCAACAGGTTCATCATCTCCACAAAACCACCATTGAGCGCGCCATTGTGATCGATTTTTGACAGCAACGTACCGGTTGAGATGTCACCGGCATCGAGCAATAAAGATTGCGGATAAAAAGCGCGCGCCTGACGAACGGCATATTCCAGCGCCACCATACCGCCGATGTGCGGTTGCGGATCAGTTTCAATCCACGTGGCGGTGAGCGGGACAAATTGCGCGTGCATGTCGTTGGTGTGCAGGATTGTCACCTCACCTTCGCGCGGCGCCTGGCTGCACGAATACAAAAAAAACGAAAATGCGAACAGCAAAAGAGATAATTTTTTCACGAATTTTCCTTTCAACGTTATGTGCAAGTTTAATGATTTGTTCAGGATGACGCAAGTAAAATTCAATTCACCATCCAATCTTGTTTTTATGTCAAATGTGAAACGCCGATAGTTGTCGAGAAAATCCGCTTTGATGACTTTTTTGTTGATTCAACGGCTTTGCTTTCCTATCTTGCACGGAACATCAATTTGATCGGGGATAACTCATGGCAAAACTGACATTTCTCGGCGCTGCCGGCACCGTCACCGGATCGCGCCATCTGCTTGAAGCCGAAGGCAAAAAAATGCTCATTGACTGCGGTATGTTTCAGGGCCGCAAGGAAGACCGGCTGCGCAACTGGGAGCCGTTTCCAATTCCACCACAACAAATTGACCGCGTTTTTCTCACGCATGCGCACACGGATCACACCGGCTGGCTGCCGCGCCTGGTCAAAGAGGGATTTTCCGGCCCGATTCACTGCACACGCACGACGCACGATCTCTGTACCATCATGCTCAAAGACAGCGCGCATCTGCAGGAAGAAGACGCCAAATATGCCAACAAGCGCGGCTTTTCCAAACACAAACCGGCGCTGCCGTTGTACACGGTGGAGGATGCCGAGCGCGCGCTGGAGCTTTTTAAACCCTTGTATTACGGCGAGGAATATTACGGCGATCTGCCGAAATACCGGGTCAAATTCAAGGATGCCGGTCATATTCTCGGCTCGTCCTTTATCGAGTTCAAGCACGAAGATGGGCCGGACACGCGCAAAATTCTGTTCAGCGGCGATTTTGGCCGGCCGCGCCAGCCGGTGCTGCGAACGCCGCAGCAGGTTTTTAATGTGGATTATCTCGTGCTCGAATCAACCTACGGCAATCGATTGCATGGCAACGAAGATACGGACGGCGAGCTGGTGCGCATCATCAACGAAGGCTATGAACGCGGCGGCGTCATCATCATACCGGCGTTTGCCGTCGGGCGCACGCAGACGCTGCTGTACAAAATTCGCGAGTATGAAGAACGCGGCTTGATCCCGGATCTGCAAATTTTTATCGATTCCCCCATGGCCATCGATACGGTGAGCGTCTTTAAAAAACATTTGGCGGATATGGATTTGTACGCCCGCGTTGAATATATGAACGGCAAAGAGCTGTTCAGGCCGAAAAACCTGCGTATTTGCCGGACGCGCGACGAGTCAATGGCCATCAATAAAGTGAAAAGCGGCGCCATCATCATTTCCTCCAGCGGCATGATTGAGGGCGGTCGAATATTACACCATCTGGCCGAACGCATGATGAATCCGCAGAATACCATACTGTTTTCGGGCTATCAGGCTGTGGGAACGCGCGGACGAAAAATTCAGGACGGCGGTGAGAGCGTCAAAATTCACGGGCGCGAGGTTCCGGTCAAGGCGCGTATCGAGTCCGTGCACGGCACCTCCGGCCATGGCGATTACAACGAAATTTTGGCCTGGTTGATGGGCTTTAACAAAGCGCCCAAACGCATTTTTATTGTGCACGGTGATGATGACGCGTCGGAATCCATGGCGCAAAAAATCCGCGACAAGTTTGGCTGGGATGTTGTGGTACCCAAATTATTTGACAGTTTTGAGCTGGATTTTTAAAAATAATTTAAACCCTGTCAGGGCTTATAGCCCTGACAGGGTTAGAGCCACCTAAACAAAAAAACTCCCGAGCTGATGCATTTATCGCTGCATGATCAAAGCTCGGGAGTGTTACAGATGATAATCAGGTGGGAGGGGGTGACCTGATCACCATACGTTAGCTTAAATTGTAGCACACCGTGCGGGTGCACTACAAATATCTATTTGATCAACGTCATCTTTTTCATACCGTGAAATGAACCGGCCGACAGGCTGTAGAAATAAACGCCGGCGCTCAACTCTTTGGCGTCAAACGTCACTTTATGTGTACCGGCCTTCATCTGTGCGTTAACGACCGTCGCCACCTCACGACCGAGCAGATCAAACACCTTTAAATTGACCTGAACATCTTCTTTTAACTTGAAGACGATTTGAGTTGACGGATTGAACGGATTCGGATAATTTTGCACCAGGGCAAATTCATCGGGAGCCGAAACCGTGTATTGAACCGTACTGGAATATTCAAAGGCGCCGTTGGTGTCATTCTGTTTTAACCGATAGAAATATGCGCCTTCGGTTGTCGCCTCTTCATCGACAAATTCGTAGAGCTGCGTTTCAACGGTGGTGCCGTGGCCTTCGAGGAAACCGATTTTTTGCCAGTTCTTGTCATCACCAACCGAACGTTCGACATCAAAACCGAGGTTATTGGTCTCGCTGGCCGTTTGCCATCTCAGCACAGCCGCGCCGCCAATGCTATTGGCGCTCTCGACGGTGAACGAGGCGAGTTCCACCGGTGCCGATTGAAACGTTGCGGTGACGCGAACACTGTCATGTTGCAGTGTAATCGTTTTGACTTTATCATTTTCAACAATTTCCTGGGTGCCATCCGGATAATCGACAATCCAGCTCTCGAATTTATTTTCGCCACCTGCTTCGTTTTTGGGGACGGCTTCGAGTTTAACTGTTGTCATGTAATCATACTTTTGATTCACTTCTTCGCCGTAAGCCACTTTGAATTTGGTCGCGTCATTGTTGTTGAGCGTCACAAAAACATCGCCCTGACCTTCACCATTGACCCACAAATCAAATTTCACTCTTTTGACGAAAACGGCTTTCACCGTTATGTTGGACGTCATGCTGAGCGTCGTCGAAGCTTGAGTCGAATCAGCAACAGACGCCGCCGCCGGAGAGACATCCCAATGATCAAATTCATAACCGGCATCCGCGCCAATCCATTTGGCGGAAATCTCGACGTTTTGCAGAGCTTCGAAGGTCGGGCCGGCCGGATTAATGCTGAATTCACAACCGGTCGCCGGATCCGAAGCGGTCGTCAAGGTATACTGTTTTTTGGCAAAATTGGCTGTGACTTCATGGTTGTCGTTCATCTGAACCTGAACTGTAGCGGTTCCTACAGTCGCGCCGTCGACCGTCCAGTTGACGAATTGATAGTGTTGATTGGTTTTTGTCGGATCAACTTGGATCGTGATAACGCTGTCCGGATTGGCCACCATATATTCATCAACTTTGGGGATGGTCACGCCAACGCCCGCGGGAGAAACATTAACGGTCAGTTTTGTTTCGGTTGTATGAATTTCAACCGCTGCTGTGCCGCGGCCGTAAAACAAAACCGGTTGAGCAAGCGGCAGGCCGGTTGTGGTGTTCAAATAGGTCACATTCGCATGCGGCACCGGGATCACCTGGTTTGTCGCGGCGACGAGGTGGTAGAATTTCAGCGTATCACCTTCAGTAAAACCTGCATCCAGCACAATACCGTTTTCTTTATACTCCTTATAGGCGATGATTCGAATAAATTCGCTCGGTCCATATGTGGAAAAATCTTTGAGCATTTTGAAAAAACCGACGCACAACGTATCGCCGTTTGCTTTTTCGTTAAACACACCAATTTTATCATCTTTGAGAGGAATGAAGCCCATGTAGTTATAATCTTTGATATAGATGGTCATGGGTTCATAATTGCTCGCTGGATTGACAAACTCTTCAGGTGTCACGGCAAAGGATGCGGATGTTCCCAAAACAACCAGCAACAGCGTTATGATGGGAAGCTGTGTCAATAACTTTTGCAATTTCATGATTAAACCTCGTTTGTTTATTTTTTTATCTTTTAAAATCTCTGGCGTCTCAACTATCTACCTATAGCGATTCTTTCAACATCCTTTTGCCAGGATGTTAAAAGAATCGCTATTTGTCCACTGTTATGTTTTTCATCTTTTTGCCAATCGATCTATTCAGATATGTAGTACAACGACCATTTTAAAAAGTGTTGGGAGGAGGGTTATCTCCTCCCAACAGGATTATGTGTTATTTTGCAAAGAGCATTTTCTTTGTTTGGACAAAGTTGCCGGCGGTCATCTTGTAGAAATAGATGCCTGTAGCGACTCGCAGTCCGTTGGAATCAGTACCGTTCCATTCGACATTGTGATAACCGGCGGCCAGTTTGCTGTTGACCAGAGTCGTGACCAGCTTGCCGGTGATGTCATAAACCTGCACTTTGACGTTGGCATCGTTCGGGACGGCAAACGTGACAGTCGTGCTCGGATTGAACGGATTCGGATAATTTTGTTTCAGTTCAAACGCTGTCGGCATCTCAACAACCTCGGTAGCAGAGTTAATGCTGATGGTTGCTGTGGCGCGCGGAGCAAAAGCGAACGAACCGGATTCCGAACCAGCTTCGTTAAAGTAGCGGACTTCATTGGTGCTGATTTCGACTTCCTGATTCACATCGGATTTCCAAATCTTGAAGGTCATGCCATTGCCTTCGGCAAAACCATTGCCGCTGCCGTCATCCATACCAGCGACGAGCGCAAGCGGTTTTTCTTTCGACGGCAATTGATTGACAAAAACAGAACCGACAAGTTTGGCGCCGTCATACACGGCCAGTTCATCACCAACCGAGAGAGGCATGCCGCCAATGGTCACATCTTTGACAAAGATGTTCATTGGTCTGTAGGGATTGCCCCAGTCGCTGGTAAAATGTTTCGGTTGAGCTTCTGTGTTGGCTGCCATGAGCTTCGGCGAACTATCCTGGCCCGGACAATGAATGTCCAACGTCGCCGGAGCGTTCAGCTTGATGTAGTAGCCCTGGCCGGCCCGCATGGTGCCGATACCGTTGTACCAACCGTTATTCTCGGTCACGAACGCCAGGCGTTCGAGAGCGTGACCGTATTGGTCCATGGCTTTGTCCAGATAGCCGAGGTCAATCAGCGGCTGCAATACGTCGACCGCATCCTGCTGAGATTCAAGGCACGGATAGCTGATGATATTCCAGCCGACTCCGAGTGCAATGGTCGTCGGAGATTCGACCAGTGTGTTGCTGAGAACTTCAAGTTTCACATCTTCAGTCACCTTAACATAGTAACCTTCGGTGGGCTGCCAATCGAGAATATTGTCCTGCCAGTTGCCAAAGATGACTTCGATGGTGTTACCGTCTTCGTCCTGAACCTTGAGCAATTGCGGTTCAATCGGATTCAGGATGCCCTGGCCGAAAAGATTCGGCGTTGCTGTATCAAAGAGTCGTGTTACTGGAGCCGGATCAACCGCGAGCGAAAGGATGTTCCAGCCTTTGGTCAGCCAAATTTCCTGGCCGCCCACGCGCGGTTCACCTTTGAACAATTCAACGCGAGTTGAGCGTTGTTCGAACACGACATTAAATTCGCGTTGTTCAACACCGACTTTGTAGTATTCAATAGCATTGTCGGGTACGCTGTACTCGGTATCCGTTTTCGAATCCCAGTAGCGGAAGTAAATCTTGTTGCCTTCTTTATAACCATTAGTTACGCCGTCAAACGGATCATCATCTTTGGATGCAACAATGATGGCGTAATGATCGGGCGTCACTTCTTGCGTCAGTTTCACAAAGCCAACGCAGTAGGAGCCGTCGTACACGGCAATTTCATCACCGGGTTGCAAGGGCTTTCCGGCCCAGAAATCGGCATGTGTGACATAAAAGGTCATGGCGTTGTAGGGATTACCATCCCAGACAATTCGGTCATCAAAGTGCTTCGCCACCGGCAGATCGCCATAGGGCATACCAACGGTAAAGATGGCGCCTTCGGCTCTCAAGCCGCCTTTGGCGTGTTCATTGATGACAGTCGGGCCTTCAGTATATTGAGCGTTATCATAATCAGTACAAGCGCCCTGCAGCAGCCAAGTGTTTTCAATTTCAGAAATATTGCCATGGCGGCGCAGAATTCGAAGTTGATCAACCGTGTCATAGCCGTCGCGAGACAGACCGGCAGCTGCAACTTCAACATCGTACGGTTCTTGAGTGTACGTGCCGTTAGATTCGACGAACCAGTAGAACGGTGCGTAGGTATTGGTCGTGACATTGCAGTTATCGGCCATCGGAATACCCTGGCTACCGCGCGGCGGTGTATCGACATGTTGCGTGGTCAATTCTAGGTTATGCGGAATTTTGACCTGACCAATTTCATTTCGGAACGTAAAGGCCATCGGACGATAGGTATCGCGTGAACCAACAGGGAATTCCTGACGTTCGTTGCTGGACCAGGCATCAATTTCAGCATTAAAGAATCGTTTGGTGATGCGGCCGATGGCATGGCTGGTATTGCCATTTTCCATACAGTTGCGATCAAAACCTTGGCCCATTCCTGGCGCCGGAGCGGGAATCTGCACGCTGTTGTCATCATCTGTATCCAGCAAACCATTGCAGAATTCGATCCAGTCAACAACCAGATCACCGCCGGTAACCTTGACCGTATTGCTCGGTAAATCTTTGGCAATCTTGATGCGTGCCGGACCCGGAGGCGGAGGAATCAAACCGCCGGCAACCGGAGGACGAATATCGATGCCATTCTTCGGTACGTAGACCATCTGATTGTCGCCACCGGCAAAGACCAACGGAGACCAGAATTCACATACCGGATCCGTAGCGGCCGGGAATACGTCAGATTCATTTTCAAAATAAACATCACTCAGAACAGTCATCGTTGCATTGGCCTGTACGCTCAGATTATCGCGGATTTTCAGCGTGGCTGAGCCATAGATGGTCACCGGTTGTGTGAACACGGTGAACAGGTTTACAATATTGCGATGACGCGTAAATTCCAGGGTTGCCACTTCACTCGGCAGCTCATGTCCGGAGACAACGTAAGGTACATTGTTCGGAGCATTTGCCGCGCTCGGCGGATTCGCGACATTGCCGCGTGGATCCGGAGCCATTGGCGGCTGCGGGAACGCCGCAAAAATATCCCAGTTGCCATTATTCTCATAAATCATCTGATAACCGGTGCCGTCCTTGTCAACCTTGGCATCTGTTTGCAATGCGATACCACCATCAACGCGGATGATGACCAAACCATCAGCAAAAGTCAGAGTTTGGTTTGCGGCGACGACCAACTTGCCGTTGCGCAGAATCAATGTATCATTCACCGTATGGTTAACCGGCAATACGATACTGACATTGTGCAAGGCATCCGGACCCGGAACGGGAACCATCGGACCAGGCAATGGCAGAGGTTGATCAAAATCGTTCGATGCTGTTAGTACGCCAAATGTGGTCACAAGGCCTGCATTATCCGGCCAGACTTCAATCGGCAGCGTACGCGAATAGGTAATCGGGAATCCGTCGATGCGTCTGTTGGTCGTGAAAAGACGGATTGTGCCGAGATAAACGGGTGACTTGTCAAAATTACCGGAATGGTATTTTACAGTGACACCACTGCTCACCTGCAAATTGCGATCGTGCGTAAAGATGTATCCATCACCAGGATAGATATCGAGTCTTTTTGTCACGGTGTAAATTGCATCGCCCACGACAGTCAAATTGCTGCCAATATCATGGATTCTAAAGTTGGGAATATTGAAAGTACCGCTGCCAACATCAAAGCCGTTGGGGCGTTGGTTGGTTTTGAGCCACAGCCAACCGGTCGTGGCGTCGTAGGTACCAGCGAGGCGTTTATATGTTGCCGTTTTGTTGATGACGAGATCAACGACGCCGAGATTGATTGTACCGGCGTGATGGAT